>CADEHD010000123.1 GCA_902827055.1 uncultured Chloroflexota bacterium
CACCGTCGGCTCCACCCGTGCATCGTTCGGCCGAGGGCCTAGCCCGCGGGCGTGTACCCGAGGACGGCCGGCGAGTAGGTCGTGCCCACATGCCCGGCCTCGATCAACGCCGCGTACTCGGCTTCCGAGTACCCCATCAGCTCGCGATAGACGTAGTCGTTGTCCTCGCCCAGGCGGACCGGGCCGCGGCGGATGCGATTCGGCGTCAGCGCCTGCTGCCAGAACAGCCCCGGGTACCAGTGGAGGCCGCTCGAAGCCTGGTCGACGTACTCGAAGAAGCCGCGTGCCTGGAGGTGGGGTGACTGGAACCGCTCTGCCGCCATCAGGAGCGGCCCGGCCGTCACGCCGCGGGCCTGCAGGCGGTGGAACAACCAGAACTTGTCGTAGCGCCTCGTGAGGGCGCCGATGGCGGCATCGAGGGCAGCGAGGTGCGCGAGCCGCGCCTCGCACGTCGCGAAGCGCTCGTCCGCCGCGAGCGCGGGCTCGCCGAGGACCTCGCAGAGCGCGCGGAACTGCTCGTCGGTGGCCACGTCGATGGCGATCCACTGCTCGCGCCCGTCGCGCGAGGGGTGGGCCGGGTACGCCTGGTGCGGCGCGTGCGTCCGGTGGCGGTTGCCCTGCGGACCCGGGTCGTGGGCGTTCATCGTCCAGTCGAGGATCGCCTCGCCGAGGAGCGGGAGGAAGTTCTCGGCCTGCGACAGCTCGATGAGCTGCCCCTCGCCCGACCGCGCGCGGTGCCGGAGCGCCATCGAGACGGCGAAGGCGCCCTGGATGCCGGCGACCGCGTCGCCGGTAAAGACATCGCCGCTCTCGTCGGGAGTGCCCTCCGGGTACCCGCGCACGTAGTGGTGGCCGATCATCCCCTCGATGTGCGTCCCCAGCGCGCGGTAGTTCTTGTACGGCCCGGAGAGCCCGAAGGCCGGCATGCGCAGCATGATCAGGCGCGGGTTGTGCGGCAGCAGCTCCTCGTAGGTGATGTGCGCCTTCTCGATGGTCTCCGGGACGTTGTTCTCGACGAGCACGTCGGCGGTGGCCACGAGGCGATAGAAGGCCTCGCGGCCCTCGGGTGTGGTGATGTCCGCGGTCATCGAGCGCTTGTTGCGGGCGTGGAGGTTGAACCCCGAGTTGCGGTTCCAGGGGTCCGGTCCCGGCTCGTAGTCCGGGTACGACCCCCCGGCCGCGAGGCCCATCGCCCCCGTCGCCTCCTGCTGCGCCTTCGTGGTCGGGCGCTCGGCTCCGCGCGTCGAGGGCTGGATGCGCGTGATCGGCTCCACGCGGATCACCTCGGCGCCCCAGTCCGCGAGCAGCTGCGTGCAGTAGGGCCCTGCCCACACGACCGTCACGTCGACCACACGCACCCCCTCGAGGGGGAGGCGGTGCGGCCCCGGAGGTGCAGTTGCGGGCGCCGAGGTGGCCACGGACGCGGCCATCCTCGCCTGCGCTTCCCCCAGGATCTCGGCCGTGTGCTCGCCGAGGAGTGGTGCGCGCCGAGCGGGTGGGCGCGGCGTGGCCGACATGATGAACGGCCGCCCCGGGTACTCGACCGGCCCGGTGTGCGGGTGGTCGATCGTCTCCCACGCGCCGCGTTCGCGGTAATGGGGGTCCGCGACGAGGTCCTTCGGCGTGTTGATCGCCCCGGCGAGTGCGTTCGCCTGTTCCTGAGCCTGCCGCACCGCGTCGGCCTTGGTGCGCTCCATCAACCAGCCGAGGTACGTCGCCTCGATCTCCTCGACAAGAGCCTGCTCGATCAGGTTGGCCGGGACGCGTAGCCGCGGGTCCTCGGCGAGGTCCTCGCGACCGATCATGCGCAGGAAGGCCGGCAGCCGACGGTTGCCCGTTGCGTTGATGTTCAGCCAGCCATCGAGGCAGGGGCGCGCTCCGGAGGCGAGCGTGCTGCCGGCGGCGTAGCGCTGCGGCTCGATGCCGTTGTACGAGTGGTTCGCGAGGTACGGCGCCGCGCGATCTCGCGAGCCCGCCTGCGTGTCGTAGATCGAGATGTCGATGTGGTCGCCGGCGCCCGTCGCCTCCTGCCGGAGGAACGCCATGGCCGTCGCGAGGGCCGTGACTGCCCCCGCCTGGTAG
The DNA here is from genome assembly GCA_902827055.1 of uncultured Chloroflexota bacterium. Taxonomy (GTDB): domain Bacteria; phylum Chloroflexota; class Dehalococcoidia; order UBA2979; family UBA2979; genus RBC038. The sequence goes on from CADEHD010000123.1 coordinate 2,083, forward strand.
TCAGCGAGCGGACTGTCGCCCCCCAGCTTCAGCGGTTCTCGGTGCTCCGAGCCCGTCCAGAGCATCGGGCCCGCCATCCCCTGCGCCACGATGTCCGACAGGCCGTAGCCCTGGTAAGGGCTGACCTGGCCCCACGGCGTCACCGACACCAGGATGAGGCCCGGCCGTGCCGCCTCGAGGGCTGGGTAGCCGAGGCCGAGCGCGGCGAGGTGACCGGGCGCGAAGTCCTCCACGAGCACGTCGTGCTGCGCGACCAGCGCCCGGACCGCGTCCTGCGACGCAGCGTCAGCCAGGTCGAGGACCGCCGAGCGCTTGTTCGTGTTGAGGTGGAGGAACCGGATCGCGCCCTCCGGATGCGGCTCGCCGCGAAAGAAGGGCGGCTCGCGCCGTGACGGGTCGCCGCCGGGCGGCTCGATCTTCGTGACGGCCGCGCCGAAGTCGGCGAGCAGCTTCGTGGCGTAGGGCCCTGCCACGCCCGTCGTCAGATCGAGCACGCGCATCCCATCGAGCGGTCCGGCCATGGCTCACCCCTCCCAGAGCGGGCGCCATCATAGCGAGGTCATCACGCATGACGGCGAGGGGCGAGGCGCGGCCGGGCGTCAGGCGGGGCGGTCGGCCCCCGGCAACGCGGGCAACGACGGCAGTGCCTCGATGCGCGGCCCGCGCGGCGTCGGGGGCGGTTCGAACTCGAAGTCCTCGAAGTCGGACTCGAAGTCGGCCTCGAGCTGCTCGAAGAACGAGCGCAGCTCCGCGCCGGTCCTCGGCACCTGGCTCGTGAACGAGGTGACGCTCACGACGTTGTAGAGGAGCGACAGCACCCAGATGCCCGCCCAGATCTTCGCCGCCGTGCTCGTGGAGAGCGGCGCCGAGCCAGCGGGCCGCACGATGCCCCCGACCGGCACTCGGACCACGTAGGTGTCGGCGAACTTGTCGTGCCACGCCTGGCGCTTCGGGTCCCAGGCGGCCCAGAGGTAGCCCAGCAGCAGCACGCCGCCGCTGACGCGCTCGCCGATGGCGCGGGCGGCGCCGTGGATGAGGCCGGGACGGTGTCCGTCGCCGCGGACCGCGCGCATCCCCAGCGCCGCTTTGCCAAAGGACCAGCCGTACACCTCGAACGCGAGGCCCATGGCCGTCGAAAGCAGCGTGAGGGGCAGCAGCCACGTCAGGCCGATGCGAATGACCGAGGCGGCCGCATCCCAGTCGGCCTCCCGCGCGTCCGGCTCGAAGAGGGGGCCGAACGCCGCGATGATCGGGAGGACCGCCAGCCCAGCGACCGCCCCGAAGATCAGGCTGCCCACCAGGCCATCGATGAGGACCGCGCCGAAGCGTCGCCACCAGGACGCCAGATCGTAGGTCGTACCCGCGATGGCGACCGTGCCTCGCGCGATGGCGATGGACCCGGGCGCCACGCTGCCCACCTGCGCGCCGCAGCTCGGGCAGAACCGCATCCCCTCGGGGAGGGCCGCCCCGCAGACCGCGCAGAAGCGAGGAGGGGTCGCCTGGGGCGAGGTCGGCGGCGCAGGTGCCGGGATGCCGTCCGCCGTGGGGAAGGGTGCGGGCTCGCGAGCGGGCTCGGGCGCGTCAGGGGGAGTGGTCATGCGACCTCGATTCGTGGTCCGGACTCGCTGGGCAGGGTGATGCTCAAGGGGCGGGGCGCGCCGCCATCCATGGGCGCTCCGTACGTCTGGGTCGTCGAGCCCGAGCGCTGCTCGAGGCCTTCGAAGAACTCACGGTAGCGCGCGCCGTCCTCCGGCAGCATCGTCGCGAGGACCAGCAGCCCACCGACCGCCGCCGCAATCGACGACACGGTCAGCACGGCCCAGACCCAGGCACCCCCGCTAATCGCGAGCGGTCCCGGTGTGGCCTTGGCGGGAGCGGGCTGTGTCGCCACGCTCACCACATAGGTACTCGCGATCTTGTCGTGCCACGTCTGGCGTTCCGGATCCCAGAGCATCCAGAAGTAGCCGAGGTAGAACACGATTGCGCTCAGGAACTTCCCCCCGTGGCGGGCGGCGCCGTGGACGGCGCCCGGTCGACGGCCGTCGCTGCGGAGTACGCGCAGGCCGAGGGCCGCCTTGCCCGGCGTCCATCCGTAGGCCTCCAGGGCGATGAAGACGATCGCGCCGAGCGCGACCACGATCGCCCACGTCGAAATCGCTGTCGGCAAGAAGCTCGCGAGGAAGTCGAACGCCTCCTCGTCGGAGGGTGTGCTGCCGAACGGCAGCATCGAGGGCTGCATCCGCACCGTGATCACCTGGGTCGCAGTCGACCACGCCACGCTGTCGATGAGCGACGCGCCGACCCGTCGCCAGAAGGACGCCAGCTCGTACGTGACGCCGCCGATCTCCACGGTTGGTGCGAGAGGAGCGCTCCCCGGTCCCCCGGCTCGCTGGCCGCCGAGGGGCGTGCCGCAGCTCGGGCAGAACTGGGCGCGCTCAGTGAGGCGAGCGCCGCACGCCGTGCAGAACTGAGCACGGTGGGGACTCGAGGCGTCCGCGGGAGAGGGCGGGGGCGAGGCGGGGGTTGGTTGGTCCGACGTCATGGCGACCCCAGTGGCCAGCGGAAGTCATCCGTTACTTACCGCCGTACGCTGGTTGTAGCGGATCCGCAGCCCCCGCGTCGCCCATCACCAGCCGCGTCGCGCGACTGGCCTCGAGGGGGCGGGAGTAACGGTAACCCTGGACCATGTCCACGCCGAGGGCGCCCAGCAGCCATTCCTCGCGTTCCGTCTCGACCCCCTCTGCGATGACTTTCATCTCGAGGGCGCGCGCGAGCCCGGTGGTGGCGCGCATGACTGCGAAGCCGCGCTGGCTTTCGAGCATGCCGTGGACGAAGGCGCGGTCGATCTTCATCACGTCGATGGGCATCGTGGCCAGGTAGCGCAGCGACGAGTAGCCCGTCCCGAAGTCGTCAATGGCGAGTCGCACACCCAGCGCCTTCATCTCGTGGAGACGCTCGATCATGATGTCGGCGTCGTCGACCAGCACGCTCTCGGTGATCTCGATCTGAATGCGGTCCGCCGGCTGGGCGTAGGCCGCGAGGATCCCCCGCAGCCGAGGCACGTATGACGGGTGGCGGAGCTCGATGGCGGACGCGTTCACCGAGACGTACGCGGGCAGCTCGCGCGCCCTCGCGTCGCTCCACTCGCGGAGGTGGCGCACGGACGTCTCGAGGACCACCTCGCCGATCCGGACGATCTCACCCGAGGCTTCGGCCGCCGGAATGAAGTGAGCTGGCGGAATCAGGCCGAACACCGGGTGCTGCCAGCGAACCAGCGCCTCGAACGCTGTGAACACCTGCCCGGGGAGGCGGTACGTGGGCTGGTAGTGCACCACGAGCTCGCCACGGTCGGCGGCGCCCGCCGGGTCCGCGAGGGCGACCGTGGCCAGCGATGGGGCCTCCTGCAGAGGCGCCGCTGGCGAGTCCGCCTGATCGGGAGTCTGCGCCAGAACCATCGCCATCACATCCATGCTCAGCGTGATAATCTACCGATAGGTTGGCGAGCCACGTCCTGCTGGCCCCCGTAGGGACTATCGGATCCGGTTGGGGGGTTCCAGAGAGCGACGCGGCCTTCGGCGCATCGCTCCAGCGGAGGAGCCGCGTTACACTTCGCTCTTCGTAATCGTGGAGCGAGCGGAGGACCCTGTGCGCCAGTCGTGGCGAGGGCGCGTCGAGCGTGGTGCCGGTGCGAGCCCGGCCGTACTGGCGGGTGCGCCATACGGAGCCGAGGCGAACCGCGGCCTGCTGGCACGCGTCACCTCGCTGAGGACGTTCGAGGCGCTGGACGACCGCTCGTTCCGCTGGTTCATCGTCTCGATGCTGTCGCAGTTCTCCTCGATGCACATGCAGATGGTGGTGAACCCGTGGCTGGTGTACGAGCTCACGGGCTCGTACGCGAAGCTCGGGGCGATCGCCCTCGCGAGTGCCATCCCCGGCCTGATGATCGGGTTCCCGGGAGGCGTGATCGCGGACCGGATGCCGAAGAAGCTGCTCGTGCAGGCGGGGCAGACCATCAACGCCCTCAGCACGCTCGCGATCGCGATCCTGATCTGGCTCGACATGATCACCTTCACGCACCTCATGATCATGAGCGGCATCCAGGGCGGCGTGTGGGCCGTGATGGGTCCCGCGAGGCAGGCGCTGGTGCCCGAGATCGTGGGGACAGAGCGCCTCACCAACGCGGTCGCGCTGAACATGGCGGGGATGAACTTCACCAGGCTCGGCGTGCCGGCGCTCGGTGGCTTCCTCATTGCCTGGATCGGGCCGGGCGGCGTCTACGGGCTGATGGCGGGGCTGATCTTCCTCGCGATGTTCGCGCTTATCCCGGTGACACTGCATCCCGAGGCCGCGCGGCGATCGGGCTCCGCGCCGTGGGGCGGGCTGGGCCGCGAAACCCGGCGCACTGTCGTCGAGACGCTCGAGGGCATCCAGTACATGCGTAGGGACGCGACCATCTTCGCCTTCCTGACGATGAACTTCTTCATCGTGCTGATGTCCATGCCATACATGCAGATGATGGCCGGGTTCG
>CADEHD010000124.1 GCA_902827055.1 uncultured Chloroflexota bacterium
GACCGGCGGGGGCCACGAACTCCGGGGCGTAACCAGCGTTCCGCTGGACCAGCATGGATGCGCCGGCCGCAAGGGCTGGTGGTGTCCTCGACGGCCGCGGGATTGGGATGTGGGCGGGCTCGCGAGGGCCCGCCCCCTGGGCGGTTCGTCACGCCTCGGGCGGTCCGAGTCGCGTTCCGGGCAACGGTCCGAGCAGCGGAGCGCGGAGTGACCAGAGCAACGCCGCGAGGGTGAGCGCCGGAAGCGCGGGGCCGACGACGAGCGCGACGAAGGCGTTGCCGGGCGGTGCCGACGGGTCCGAGAGCCAGCGCAACGCGTCGATACCCGTCGTGACGGCGATCGCCAGCAGGATGCCCATGGCGAGACGCGGGCGGACGAAGGCAAGCATGGCGGCGAGGGCGAACGCGGCACCCTCGACGGCGATCGTCGCGACGCCGAGCGCACTCGGCTCGGCGTACGTCCCGAACGGCCGCCCTGGGCGCGTCCACGGGTAGTCGAAGGTGGTGATCTCCCAGGCGGCCGAGTAGATCGCACCCAGCGACACGAGCAGCGCCGCGATAGCGATCGCCCTCGTGAGCCAGCGGAGTTGCACCGCGAACCGGCCGCTCCGCGCGTGCGCGAACGCCAGCGCGAGCAGCGCCACCTCAAGAGCGAGCACGACGGCGGGAAAGGTCCACTGGCTCGGCATGGCTCGAGGGTAGCGACCACCCCTCGAGGACCGCGTGCGTTCCGACCGACTCGCGTCGGACCTTCGGCAGGTCCGAGGTGAGCGGCGGTATGCTGGCCGCGCCCCGAGCGAAGGAGCGTGCGATGGCCAGTGCACGGACCAAGACGAGCATGGAGCGGCGCGTCATCGCCTCGGCGGCGCTGGCGCATGGGATGACACACACCCTGGAGCTGACATTCGCGGCGCTCCTTCTCCGCATCGGCCTCGAGTTCGGGTCGTCCCTCGCGACGCTGGGCGGCGTGGCCTTCGCGGGCACGCTCACCTTCGGCGCAGCGGCCCTGCCTGCGGGATACCTGTCGGACCGCTTCGGACCACGCGCGGTGATCAGCGGCTCGATGGTGGCCGCCGCCGCGTGCTCCCTGCTGGTCGCGCTGGCCCCGAGTCTCTCCGTGCTCGCGATTGCCCTCGCGCTCCTCGGGGGCGCCATCGGGCTGTATCACCCGCCTGGCACGGCCATGGTCTCGACGGTGTTCGAGCGACGTGGGCGCGCGTTCGCGATCCACGGCATCGCGGGCAACCTGGGCATCTCGGCGGCCCCGCTCATCGCCTCAGCGGTGGCGCTCCTCGTCGACTGGCGCGCCGCCTACGTCGTCCTCGCGATGCTCGCGCTGGGTGTGGCGGCGATGACGCGCCTCGTCGCCCCGGACCGCGCAGAGGCCGCGCGGCGCGCTCGCGAGGCGTCACAGGCCGCGATCTCGCAGGCCATGGCCCACGCGCAAGGCGCGGCCCGACGTCGCAGCACCCCACCCGCTGCGCGCAGCTGGACCGCGCCGCCCCTGCTCCTGGTCTACGCCGCGACGATCGGCACGGGGTTCGTGTATCGCGGCGCGCTGACGTTCCTCCCCGCCCACCTCGAGGCGCACCTCGGACTCTCGTTCCTCGGGTGGACGCCGCAGGCGGTTGCCGGGGCCATGTCTTCGCTGGTCCTGTTCGCGGCAGTCTTCGGGCAGGTCGCGGGCGGGATGATGAGCGACCGCATGCCGCTCGAACGGGCGGCCGTGCCGATCGTCCTGCTGCTGGTGCCCGCCCTCGCGCTGGTGAGCACCTCGAGTGGGGTCGTGCTGCTCTTCGCCGCGGCGATGTTCGGCCTCGTGAACTTCGCCCAGCAACCGGTGTTCAACGGACTCGTCGCCGACTACGCGCCGGCGGGCGCGGCCGGACGTGCGTTCGGCCTGTCGTTCTTCCTCAGCTTCGGCGTGGGCTCCTCGGCGGCGTGGGTTGCCGGTGTGGTCGCGGAGCGCTGGGGCACGGGCGGTACGTTCGCGATGCTCGCCGGTATCGCGCTGGTCCTCACGGCGGTGGTGGTCACGCTGGCGTTTAGCGCCACGCGACGCGCGACGCACCCCTCGATGGTGGCGATCCCCGCGGGGGACTGACGGCGGCGCGCCGTCGCGAGGGGGGCCACGCGGAGGCGGCGGGCTACTGGCCGGCCTGGCGGCTCACGGAGTTCATCAGCGCGGTGAAGTTGCGCTCGGCCAGGGCGCGCGCGGAGGCGTCACCGGCCATCAGCCGGGCGACGTCGGTCACGTCGCGTGCGCTGACGATGACCTGGGACCCGCTCGCCACGTCCGACCAGCCCCAGCGGACCTCGCCATCCTCGGCAGGCGGCGAGACGAAGTCCCAGCGCAGACGCATGCCTGCGGGCACCTCGATGTACCAGTTGCTGGTCCCGATTCGGTACTCCCCGGGGCCCGTCACCACCGCCCCGAGGGCAAAGAACCCGCCGAAGGGGGGAGGCGCGGGGGCGGGCGCCGACGTGGCGGTTGGTGTGGCCGTCGGAGTAGGCGTGGGGCTCGCGGAGGGCGTCACTGTGGCGGTCGGCGAGGCACCGACGGTGGTGGTTGGCTGCTCGGGCACGGCCTGGACGAGTGCCCCGGCGGCATTCGGGGGCGGCGGTACGGCGCCCGAGCCCGCGATCGGCCCACTCACGCACGCCATCGCAGCGAGGCTGGCGCAGAGCGCGATCGCAAGGCTGAGCCCGCGCGTCACGACTTCTCGAGTGGGGTGTCCTCGAGGTTGGCCCACTCGGCCATCGACCCGTCGTAGACGCTGACCTCGCGGTTCCCGAGCATCCGGAGCAGGAACGCCGCCAACGCGGCGCGAATGCCACCCTGTCAGTAGGTGACGGTCACGGCCTCCGGGTTGATGCCCGCCTCGACGAGCAGCCGTCGCGCCTCGGCGAGCGGCACCAGGTGGTGCGCGGCGTCGTCCTCGATGAACCGGGACCACTCGAGGTGGATGGCACCGGGCACGTGACCGGCGCGACGGTTGCCCCTCGCGCTGGCGCCGCTGAACTCGTCGTCGGAGCGCACGTCCCAGATCTGAACGCCGGCCGCGGGATGGAGGGCGTCGCGCATGTCCTGCAGACTGCAGAAGGCCTCGGGGTGCTCGCGCACGGTGAACGTCCCGGGCGTGGGGTGCGGCACCTCCTGGGTCAGCGGGCGGCCCTCGGCGATCCACGCGTGGAGTCCGCCATCGACGACGCGCGCGCCCGGGACGCCGTAGCGCTCGAGGACCCACCAGCCGCGGGCGGCGGCCCGGTTGAGGTGGTCGTCGTAGAGCACGACCACGGAGTCGTCGGTGATGCCCAGGCGACGCGCCAACGCCTCGAAGTCCGCGCCAGGCATGACGAGGTTGGCGTCGTCCTTGCCCTTGAGCCAGGGGTGCGGCACGCCCACTGCGCCGGCAATGTGCGCGCGCTCATACGCGACGGGCTCGGACATGTCGATGAGCACCAGTCGCGGGTCGCCCAGGTGGTCGGCCAGCCACTGCGTGGTCACCAGCAGCGGGTGCTGCGCCGCGGCATCGGGCGCGTCGATGGCGGTCATGGGCGCTCCTCGGGTGCGCGTGCCTGAGGGGTCGACAGCGGGCTCCTGGTCAATCTAGCGCGGGCCGCGGGTCTCGGTCACGCCTGACGCGATGTCCGGCGACGCCTCGCGCCAGCGGTCCACCACCTCGACGAGGTCGAACAGGCGCTCGATCGTGGCGTCGGGCACCACGTCGTAGGGTGGCACCTCGGGGTTCCTGCGCAGCACGGTGCGCAGGCCGGAGCGGTGCGCGCCGAACACGTCATCGAACGGGCGGTCGCCGATGAACACGGCACGCCCGGCGTCCGCCACGCCCACGGCGTCGAGGGCGGCGCGGAACGCCTCGGGGTGGGGCTTCATGACGTGCAGCTCGCTCGAGTACACGCGCGCATCGATGAGGCCATCCAGCCCGTCCCGCGCGAGGAAGTGCTCGTGAAACGCGCGGGGCCAGTGGGTGTTGGACAGCAAGCCGATGCGCAGGCCCCGGCGTCGCAGCGCGCGCAGAGTGTCGGCGGCATCGGGCTCGTGGCGGATGTGCGGCGTCCACGCGTCGAGGTAGTGGGTCGCGGCCTCCTCGAGGACGGCCTCGGTCACGTCGAGCGCGAGCGCGGCGGTCGCCGCCTGCAACAGCTCGGCGAGGGTCCCCGCGCGCTGGTGCGTGGACGTGGTTGCCCAGAAGTCCGCCTCGACCTGCGCCAGCCTCGAGACGAGCTCGTTCTCCTCGCGGCGCGAGCCATTGCCCTGCTCACGTACGAGGTGTCGGGCGGCCAGCCGCCACATGTCCTCGAGCTCGATCGTGGCGTACTCGGCGAGCGTGCCGCCCCAGTCGAAAATCGCGGCTTCGATCGGCCGATGCTCGCCGCTTGTCGTCATGCCCCGATGCTAGCCTCCGGCGCGGACACGCACAGCGCCGCCTCCGCGGCTATTCTGCGCGCCTACGCACGCGGGCCGTCGCTCGCGGCCGGGTCACCGCTGCTGCACGGGAGGAATCGCGATGTATCCGTACGAGGGGATGATCGCCGAGACGATCCAGTTCCAGGGCGATGGCGGCGACTCGGTCAGCGCCTATGTCGCGAGGCCACTCGGAACGACGGGGCCGCTCCCGAGTGTCGTGGTAATCCACCACATGCCGGGCTGGGACGAGTGGACTCGAGAGGTCGTGCGCAAGTTCGCGCAGCACGGCTACAACGCGATCTCGCCCAACCTCTTCCACCGCTTCGGGGTGGGCACCGCAGACGACGTCGCCGCGGTGGCGCGCTCACAGGGGGGCGCCTCCGACGCGCAGGTGATGGCCGACGTGGAGGGCGCCGCGCGCTATCTCCGCGCGCTCCCCACGTCGAACGGGAAGGTCGGGACGATCGGGTTCTGCTCGGGCGGGCGCCACGTCTACCTCGCGGCGTGCTCGATCCCGTCGCTGGACGCGGCCGTCGATTGCTGGGGCGGGGGCGTGGTCGCGCGGCCCGACCAGCTCAACGAGAAGCGACCGGTCGCGCCAATCGACCTCACGGACCGCATGGAGGTGCCCCTGCTGGGCATCTTCGGGAACGAGGACCGCAGCCCCACGCCGGAGCAGGTGGACCAGACGGAGGCCGAGCTCCAGCGGCTGGGCAAGGTCTACGAGTTCCACCGCTACGAGGGCGCCGGGCACGGGTTCTTTGCCACCGACCGGCCCGCCTACCGGCCCGAGCAGGCAGTGGACGCCTGGGGCAAGGTGTTCGCCTGGTTCGAGCGCTGGCTCTCGGCCTAGCGCCCCATCGAGCGGGCCCCGCACCCGGCCACCAAGGAGGCTTCCCCATGTGCACGGACATCATCGAGAAGGCGTCGGTCAGCGGCAGCGGCAAGGGCCCCGATGGCTGGTTCAGCCTCCGGCAGGCCAACGTCTACTACGACCACCCGTTCCACGCACCGCTCGACCACGCGCTGGTCATCGACTTCGTCCAGGACCCCGATACGCCGGGACACCGCGTCGCCGTCGAACTGAGCTTCGATTCGGCGGTACGCCTGATCGAGGCGATCCGTGCCGCCCTCGACAGCGGCGTGGACGCGCACGCCCAGGACTTGCACGCGCCCGCGGCGGCGCCCGCCCTCGAGGCGGTGCGCTAGCGGCGTGCGGCTGCGCTAGCCTCGTGGGGTGACCGCGCACGAGCTGTTGTTCGATGGGCCCGCATCCTCGCTGGACGTGGTCGTACTCGCACCTGGCGCGGGCGCGGGGATGCGGCACCCGTTCATGGCCTCGATGGCCGCACGCCTCGGGGAGTTGGGCCTGCGCGTCGCGCGTTTCGAGTTCCCCTACATGGCGCGGGCGGCCGGTGGGCGCGTCGGCCGCCCAGACGCGGAGCGAGTGCTTCGTGCCACCTGGCTCGAGGTGATCGATCAGCTGGGAGGCGGCGCGCGACTCGTCATCGGGGGGAAGTCGATGGGCGGTCGATACGCCTCGATGGTCGCCGACGACGCGGGCGCGCGCGGCCTGGTCTGCCTCGGCTACCCGTTCCACCCGCTCGGCCGGCCGGAGCGCACGCGCACGGCGCACCTCGAGGCGTTGCGCAGCCCGACGCTGATCGTGCAGGGCTCGCGCGACGCGATGGGCAGTCGCGCGGAGGTCGAGGGGTACCGGCTGTCGAGCTCGATTCGCATCCACTGGCTCGAGGACGGGGACCACTCGTTCGTCCCGCGGCGCGCGTCGGGCTTCACGGCGGCCCAGCACCTCGAAGCCGCGGCGGCCGCGGTCGCCGACTTCGTGCGAGGGCTGCCGTGAGCGACGGCGCCGACCGGGTGCCGACCCTGCGCTACGACTCGGACTGCCCCTTCTGCGCGGCCAGTGCCCGCCTCATCGAGGCCCGGGCGCCCGGCCGAGTCGTGCTCGTGGCGGCGCCCGGCATCGCCGCGGCCGAGCTCTGGGCCGGCGGCACGGTGCGGCGTGGCGGAGCGGCGGTCACGGGCGCACTCGCGCTGCGGCGGGGTTGGGGCTGGCTGCGCCTGCTCGATGCGCCGGGCGCGCGGACGTTGCGCCACCTCGCATCCGCGCTCTT
>CADEHD010000125.1 GCA_902827055.1 uncultured Chloroflexota bacterium
ACGTACTTCCCGACGATCGCCACGGTGACCTCGCCGCGCGGCGAGTGCAGGCGCTCGACGAACGTGCGCCACTCATCGAGGTAACCGTCCGCGGCGGGCGGCAGACCGAACTGCCCCGCCACGATGTCCGAGAAGTGTGCCTCCTCGATTTCCAGCGGTACGTCGTAGATGGACGACGCAGTGACGAGGGGGATCACGTTGTCCACCTCGACATTGCAGAACAGCGAGACCTTCTCGCGCAGCGAGCGGGACACCGGGAAGTCTGAGCGGGTCACGATCACATCGGGCTGGATCCCGTAGGACCGGAGCTCACGCACCGAGTGCTGCGTCGGCTTGGTCTTGAGCTCCTGCGTCGAACCGATGTACGGCAGAAGCGTGACGTGCACCGACATCGATTCGGTGCGACCAAGCTCGTGCAGCATCTGGCTGATCGCCTCGAGGAACGGCTGCCCCTCCATGTCGCCGACTGTCCCGCCGACCTCGACGATGACGATCTCCGCGTCCAGCGCCGAGCCCGCCGCCCGAATGCGGCGCTTGATTTCGCTGGTGACGTGGGGGATAGCCTGGATGGTGCCGCCAAGGAAGTCGCCACGACGTTCCTTGCGGATGACCTCCTCGTAGACCTGGCCGGACGAGGTCGAGTTCGCGCTCGTCAGGTTCTCGTCAAGGAAGCGCTCGTAGTGCCCCAGGTCGAGGTCCGTCTCCGCGCCGTCGTCGGTGACGAACACCTCGCCGTGCTGATAGGGGGACATCGTGCCGGGGTCGACGTTGATGTACGGATCGAGCTTGAGGATCGAGACGCGGTGCCCCCGGGCCTTCAGCGCTCGGCCTAACGACGCCGAGACGATGCCCTTGCCGACGGAAGAGACGACCCCGCCAGTGACGAAGATGTACTTCGGCATCACGAAACCATATCGGCGGGGAGGAGGCCGGGGTGGCAGGTGTCAGTGTGCACGACCCATCTTCCCGGCCGACCGCGGGCATGTCAAACCGCAGCGCCGCCCCCCTGGAGGTGTTTCAGGGCTTCGCGACGCGAAAGGCCGCTGATCCGCGGGCCGAGGCTGCCGACATAGTCCCGCACCACCTCGGGCGCTGACCTGGCGTATTCGCGCAACGCCCAGCCGATCGCCTTCCGGATCCAGAACACCTGCCTCTTACCGTCCGCGCCGCGGTCCTCGAGATTCGGCTCGATGCAGTCGCGGAGCAGGTCCCAGTCGGTACCTGCGCGCAGTCCGAGCTGGCAGATGATCGACACACGGCGCTTCCAGAGGTCCGGGTCCACGGCCCAGGCACGCATCTGCGTCGCCATCCATGCGTGATCATCACGTACGAGGTCGCGCACCAGGTGCGCCGTGCCGTCGACGAGGTCCCACCAGGCGCCGGTGACCACCAGCTCCTCGTAGAGCGGGAGCGCCTCGCGGGTGCGAAAGCGACGGTAACGCGGGCGCCCGGCCAGCTCGAGGACTACGTACCGTTCCTCGCGGTACCCGGCCTCTCGCCAGAGTGCGAGGAGCGTGTCGTGCCACGCCTCGAAGGACGGCAGCGGATGACGGCCATCCACCGCTCGAGCGATCTGGCGCATCGCGCCCGACGGCACGCCACGGAAGGGCATCGTGGACTTCATGTACGCCTGCATCGCGGGCGCGCGCTCCGGATCCGCCGCATCCGCGAGCGCCGACCGCACCTCGTCGACGAGAGCGCGATCAACGGCTCCGGCACTGCGCTCGGTCACGGCGCCTCCGTCGAACGGCGGTGCGCGAGGCGCATCGAGCTCAGAGCGGGGATTCGGACCAACCTAGGCCTGCCGAGCGCCGCCGACCATCTGGATCACGAGCTCGACCGTGTCGCCGTCCTGGACGAGCGTCGAGGGCTCCGCCTGGACGCCGTTCACCATCACGAGGATCGCCTCGGCCTCCTCGGCCGAGAACCCCTCGGCGACCACGACGTCACGCGCGGTCAGGCCGTCGTGGTGTGGGATCGTCAGTCTGAGCAGACCGCTGCGCGAACGCTCCGCGAGGATGTCGGGCATCCGGAGGCTGACCGGCATGAGCTGATCCTCCGTCGGTTGCCGCGCCTCAAGCTGCGGCTTTACGCTGGCTCAAAGCAGCGCAGGAGGACCAATGGCCCCCGTTACGCCCGAGATTACCACGCTGTCCAACGGACTCCGTGTGATGACCGTGTCCGTGCCGACATCACAGGCCGCCTCGACGGCGTTCTTCGTGGGGATTGGATCGCGTGGCGAGCAGCCGCGCACAAACGGACTGTCGCACTACATCGAGCACATGCTGTTCAAGGGCACGACGCTTCGCCAGACGGCGCCCGAGATCTCCCAGGCCATCGAGGGTGCCGGCGGCCAGCTCAACGCGTACACGACTCGAGAGCTGACCTGCTACTGGAACACCCTCCCCTTCGAGGCCGTGGAGGTGGGCATCGACGTCGTTGCGGACATGCTCCAGCACTCACTCCTCGATCAGAGCGAGATCGACCGCGAACGGACCGTCGTGCAGCAGGAGATCCGACGAAGCCACGACAGCCCCGCCGCCTGGGTCGGCGAGCTCATCGGCCGGGCGACGTTCGGCGATCAGCCGGTCGGCTGGCCCGTCGCCGGATCCCTCGAGACCGTGGGCGAGATGCAGCGGTCCGACTTCATCGATCACATCAACGCCTTCTACTCCACGAAGAACGCGGTGTTCGGGGTTGCCGGGAACGTGCGGCACGAGGCCGTCGTCGAGTCGGCGATGCGCCACTTCACGGCGCTGCCGACCGGTGACGTGAACCGGGTGCCACCGGCACGGACCGGCCTTCCGACGGAGCGCGTCATCGTCGAGGAGCGGGAGCTGGAGCAGACCAACCTCGCGCTCTCGATGCAGTCGTTCGGGCGCCGCGACCCGCAGCGCCACGCCCTCGACGTCCTGAACGCGGTGCTCGGGCGGGGGATGTCGTCGCGCCTGTTCAAGGAAGTGCGCGAGCGCCGCGGCCTCGCATATTCCGTGGGTTCGAGCAGCTCGCGACTCAGCGACATCGGGACGCTGACCGTGAGCGCCGGCGTGACCCGCGACCACCAGGAAGAGGCCCTGCGCGTCATCGTCCACGAGCTGAAGAGCCTGGTCACCGAGCCCGTGCCCGCCGACGAGCTGCAGCGCTCCATCGACTACGTGGCGGGTTCGCTGCGGCTGTCGCAGGAGACCGCGATGTCACAGGGACAGCGCCACGCGAACCAGCTGCTCATGGACGGTGAGCTCGAGTCGATCGACGAGCAGGTCGCTGCCGTCCGAGCCGTGACCGCCGCCGACGTGCAGGCAGTGGCCCAGCGCGTCATTGGACCGGGTCAGTTCGCCCTCGCCGTCGTGGGCCCCTCGGCGTCGGCGGACGTGCTCGACACCCTGCTGGCGGGATAGGCGCGCGGGGCGCGGCTCGGAACGTTCGATGGCCGGACTCGACGAGCTCCCCGATGCCGTGGCGGTCGCGCGGCTCGTGCGGAGCGTGACCGGCCTCGAACCGCGCGATCCGCGTCCGCTCGGGAGCGGCGTGACCACGATCGCGTGGCGCGTGGAGACCGATGCCGACCCCGTGGTCGTCCTCATCCAGCGGCCCGAGGCGGCGCGCGCCGCGGCGACCAACGTCGACATCCCGCCTCGCTATGGAGCGCAGCTCGCGATCCTCGACCAGCTGCATGCAGGCGCCGGACGGGTGCCGAGACCGATCGCGTGGGGCGGCAACGAGGAGCACGCGGGCCTCGCGCGCTTCTCCCTCCCCTGGGCCATGGTCAGCGAAGCGACGGGCGCCACCGGCGAGGCTGACGCGATCAGCGTAGCCGGCCTCCACGAACTCGGAGCTTGGATCGCGGCGTTGCACGCCCTGCCCTGCACGGGGCTGGGCCTCCTCGAGGACCGCCGCGACGCGCTGGTCGCGCCGCACGCCGACATGGGCACGGCCCTGCTCGAGCGGTGGCCGGGCCTCTGGCCCTTCGACGGCACCTCGTTGATCGCGCACCCCATCGCCCGACTCGCGGCCCCGCTCGTCGAGCCGGCGTCACGCTTCCGGGAGGCGCTGCTCCGCTTCGGACTCCTGACTCGCGGCGTAGTGCTGCACAGTGACCTCAATCCGCTGCACCTGTTCCTCAGCGACGGCCACCTCGCCACCGTCATCGACTTCAGCGACGCGTTTGTCGGCCCTGCGGCGGCCGACCTGGCCGTGCTCGCGTCGCACTACGGCTGGGAGCGGACCCAGCAGGTCATCGAGGGGTACACGACCTCCACGATCCTGCGCGAGACACGGCTCGCCGAGGCGGAACTGCTCGGCGTCGCGATCGGCCTCTATCGGGTCCGCAAGCGCTTCGTCGGGCAGCAGCCGCGCGAGCGTATCGACCGCGACATCGCCTTCCTGAAGGCTACGATCGAGCGCGCCGCGCACCTCTTGCGGGGCTGAGCAGCTCGGAGCACACATGCCGCACATCGAAACGCCCGAGGGCATCCGGATCCGCTATGACGAGCGGGGCGCCGGCCGCCCGCTGGTCCTGGCCCACGGGTTCGGCGTCTCGCTGGAAATGTGGATGCCACAAATGCACGCGCTCTCGCAGGAGTACCGGCTGATCACCTGGGATGCGCGCGGTCACGGCGGCTCGAGCGCGCCCGGTCACCCGGAGGCGTACACGATGCCCCTCCTCGCGCGGGACCTGCGATACCTGCTCGAGGGCCTCGACGCCGCCGAGGGTGCGGTCATCGGCGGCATGTCCTTCGGCGGGCAGATCGCGCTCCAGTACGCGGCGAACTACCCGGCCGATACCTACGCGCTCGTCCTCTCGGACAGCACGACGCGCGGCAACGAACCCCCTCGGGATCCGCGGGTCGCGGCCGACGCATGGGGCGTCGCGGGCGACCCCGGGCTCGAGGGCTGCCTCCACGCGATGGCCGGCCGGCCGGACCTCACGGCGCTTCTGCCGTCGCTCCCCATGCCCGCGCTCGTGCTCTACGGTCAGCACGACGAGATGATCGGACAGGGCGTGCAGCGACTCATCGACGGGCTGCCGCGACGGCGCGTGACCGTCCTCGGGGACTGCTTCCACGGGACCTCGGGTCAGCGTCCGCAGGCATGGAACGACGCCGTCCTGCGCTTCCTCGCGGACGTCGAGGCGGGCGTCCAGCTCGGCGACGAGGAGTTCGTGTGACCAATGCCCCGCGCGGGGCCACAGACGAGATTCCAGCGGCGGGGGTCCTGCTGGGGGCCGGCCGCGACGCCGACGTGTACGCCCTCGAGGCGGGGCGGGTTCTCCGTCGGTACCGGTCGCACGATGTCGATCCGGGCGAGGTGCTCGCGATGGCGACAGCAGCGCGCGGAGGCGTCCCCGTCCCCCGCGTGTACTCGTTTCGCGGCCCTGAGATGGTGCTTGAACGCCTCGAGGGCGAGACGATGCAGGCCGTACTTGAACGGGCTGCCGCCCCTCTGATCCGCGAGCTCGCGGGTGTTCTCGCGGATCTCCACGAGCGGGTCCATCGCGTGGTGGCGCCCGCGGCGCTCGACGCACCCTTCGGCGAGGGCGACTCGCTGCTGCACTTGGACCTGCACCCTCGAAATGTGATCCTCACCGCCGGCGGCCCGTTCGTGATCGACTGGGCGAACGCTGCTCGCGGCCCGGCAGGCGCAGACGTCGCCCTGAGCGCCGTGATCTTCGAGTCGGCCGAGGTGCCTCCCGAGGCTCACGAGGCACGACGCACCTTCCTCACCGCCTTCCTCAAGCGCTTCGACCGTGCGGAGACAGAGCCGTACCGCGTGGCCGCGATCCGCCGGCGCATCTCGGACCGCCACCTCCGGGAGCCCGAGCGCATCGTCCTGGAGCGGATGCTGCTGCAGGGCGAAGTGGGGTAGGCTCGGCCCTCGCAAGCGCGTGGGGGATTCGAGGCGTCGAATGGTTGCAATTCGCAGCGTGCTGCTGATCCGGAGCACCCAGGCGGCCGCATACGAGGCCGCCGCGACGACAGCGGCCGACGCCGTCCTGTTTGACCTCGCGGCACCGGAGACGCACCACGAGCGGTCGGCGCTGCGAGCACTGGCGGCGAAGCACGCCCCGCTCCTCGCCAGGCGGGGCCGCGAGGTGCACGTACGCCTGTCGGACGCTCGCTCGGGGGAGCTCGATGCGGACGTCGACGCAGTCGTGAGCACCTCGCTGCGCGCGGTGCTGCTCGCGGGCGCCGAGGAGCCGCAGGACGTGCGCGACGCAGACATCGCGATCCGCCAGCGAGAGATGCGGCGCAAGGTGGAGCCGGGGCACGTGCGTCTCATCCCCGAAGTGGACTCGGCGGCCGGACTGCGAGCGCTCGCGGGCATCCTCGCGGCGGTCGACCGTCACGGCGCCGTCGCGTTGAACATCGAAGCGATCGCGCACGACCTGGGGGTGGGGCCCGTGGCGCCCTCGATGCCGTTGTTCGAACACGCGATGGCGTCGGTCGCCTTCGACGCCGCGGCCGCCGGGCGTTTTGCCACCCTCGCGCTCGAGTGTGTGCAGA
>CADEHD010000126.1 GCA_902827055.1 uncultured Chloroflexota bacterium
ACGCCCTCAGCAACCCGCGCCAGCCGTGGCTCGACGGCCCCACCGCGCGCGACCGGTACCTGCGAGCCGCCGCGGCGCGCGCCGTCAACCGGCTCCACGCGGACCTCGGCGCGGACTCGACGACGTGGCGCTGGGGGGCGCTGCACACCCTCACGATCGCCCATCCCCTCGCCCGCGTGCCCGTGGTCGGGCCGCTGTTCTCGCGCGGCCCGATTCCAGTGGGAGGCGACGTGAACACGGTCGCGCAGGGTGGATTCAGTGTGCACCGGGGACCCGCCGCTGGTGGCTTCTCGCCGTCCTATCGCCAGGTGATCGACCTGGCCGAGTTCGACCGATCCACGTTCGCGCTGCCGGGCGGTAACAACGGCATCCCGGGCCATCCTCGCTACGACGACGCCCTGCACGAGTTCTTCAGCGGTCGACAGCGGCCGCTCCTCTACAGCCACGCGGCCATCGAGCGCCACGCCGAGCACCGACTCCTCCTCGCGGCCGCGGGACTATCCGCATGACCGTCTCACTCGAGGCACTGCTCCCCGGCTATCGCGGGCTCATCGAGGCGGAGCTGCGCGAGGTTGTCGGCTCCGGGAGCTCCGAGCTGTGGGCGTGGATGCGCTACCACCTCGGCTGGGAGGACGCCGATGGCCACGCCTCCCAGGCCGCGTCGGGCAAGCTCCTGCGCGCCGCAGCTGTCCTCCTCGCGGCGGAGGCGCTGGGCGGTGAGCCCGACCGGGCCGCCCCTGCCGCCGCCGCGATCGAGCTGGTCCACAACTTCTCCCTGCTCCACGACGACATCGAGGACCGCAGCGAGCGCCGTCGTGATCGCGCGACCCTGTGGACGCTCGTCGGCGTACCGCAGGCGATCAACACTGGCGACGGCATGCACGCGCTTGCACGGCTGTCCCTCCTGCGCCTCGCCAGCCGCGGCGTCGATGACGCCACCGTGCTGGCGGCCGCGCTCGAGCTCGACCAGGCCTGCCTGCGCCTCGTCGAGGGGCAGCACGCCGACATGGCCATGGAAGGACGCAGCGACGTCAGCCGTGACGCCTACCTCGCCATGATCGAGGGCAAGACCGCCGCGATGTTCGCGACACCATTCGCGCTCGGGGCGCTGCTGGGCGGCGGCGGCCCCGCCGACGTCCAGGCGTTTCGCGCGTTCGGCCACCACACAGGCATGGCATTCCAGGCCGCCGATGACTTACTCGGGATCTGGGGCGACCCGCAGGTGACCGGTAAGGCCGTGAGCGACGACCTCCGCGCGCGCAAGATGACCCTGCCCGTGATCGCCGCGATCGAAGGCGGCGGCGACGAGGCGACCGCGCTCGCGCAGGAGTACGCGCGTCCACCGGCGCCCGGCGCCGACTACGCCGCCCTCGCCACACGCATCGAACGCCTCGGTGGACGTGCGGCGACCGAGGCCTACGCGGCCGCCGAGGAACAAGCAGCCCGCGAAGCCCTCGACCGCGCGGACGTCCCAGACGCCTGGCGCAGCGCGCTTCTCGAATTCAGTCGCGCCGCCACCTACCGCGCGAGCTAAGGCGACCGCCCACGATGTCCAGTCGCGACGTAGGCCTGCTCATCGTCGCCGTCGGCGTCGCGGTCGTGATCATCGGCGCACTCATCACGGCGGGACTCCTCCAGTGGTTCGGACGGCTGCCCGGCGACCTCCGCATCGAGGGTGAGCGGGTGCGCGTGTACGCGCCGCTCGTCTCGATGCTCGTCGTCTCGGTCGTCCTCACGCTCATCGTGAACCTGCTGCGCCGCTGGCTCTCGTAGGCGTCAGGGCAGCCGGCGAAACGATGGCCAGGCAACCGTCACGACCAGCATCGCGACCACGAGCCCAGCCGCCATCCCGCCGATCGCGAGTTGCGGACCCACCAGCTCCGACAGGATGCCGACGCCGAACGTCCCGAACTGGACCAGGCTGAACTGCATAAACCACACCGCCATGACGCGGCCCCGGTACTCGTCCGCGGAGTATGACTGGATCAGCACCTGTCCCAGCGACATACGCCCTGCCGATCCTGCGCCGACCAGCAACATGATCGGCAGAGTCACCAGGTAGTTCGTCGAGATGGCAAAGGCGACGAGCGAACCGCCCAGCAGGAAGGCGAACGCGAGGAGCAACCGCCCCCGGTGTCGGCCGCCCAGCGACGCCACGACCGGAGAGCCCGCGATCGCCCCGATCCCTGACGTGCTCATCAGCAGGCCCTGAGTCTCCGGCCCCCGGCCGAGCACCGAATGGACGAATCCCGGCAGCATCATCGTGTAGGGCATTGAGACGAGCACGATGAGAAAGTTCACGGCGATCAGCATCCGGATCGTGCGGTCATGCGAGATGTACCGCACGCCCTCGACGAGATCGCGCCACCCGTTGGATCGTGGGCGCGCGTGGCCCGCCGCCGCCTGCATCGAGGCATACGAATGCACCGGGTGCTTCGGCAGGCGGAACGTGAAGGTCACAGCCAGCAGGTAGAGGCCGGCCATGACCCAGAACACCCAGGCCGGGCTGAGAAGCGCGAGCAGAGCCCCGCCAATGCCAGGACCGAGCAGCTGCATCAGGTTCTGACCGGACGTGTTGAGCGCGACCGCGTTCATGAGGCCCTCTCGTCCCACGAGGTCCGGGATGATCGATTGGCGAGACGGCTGCATGACCGCGTTCACGCCGCCCTGGGCAACTGCGCTCATGAGCAGGTGGGTGAACGTCAACTGGCCCATCCCGGCAAGCACTGCGAGGACGGCAGCGTTCACAAGGTTGAAGAACTGGGCGGCCTGGATCACCGTCTTCTTCGGGGCGCGGTCGGCGACCACCCCTCCAACCAGCGAGAACAACAGACCGGGCACGGCATTCGCGAGCGAGACCAGCCCGAGCGCGGTAAACGACCCGGTGAGCTGGTAGACCAATGCGCCGCGCACAAGCAGCTGCATCTGCATCGCGCCGAACTGCATGATGTTCCCGAGGAAGAGCAGCCGGAAGTGCCCGTTACGCAGGGCGCTGAACGTGCCACCTCGCGAGGCGGCACGCTCCCCCCGAGGAAGCGCCGCCCCGAAGCCGGAGAGTGCAGGCGCCGCCGAGTCGCCCGCGGACAGCGCGGGATGCGTCGCGGGCGAGCGTCGGGCGCCGTACACGCGCCGTGCGAGGTTGTAGCGAGCGTCCGCCGGGGGTGCAGGTGTCGGCGGAACACCGCGGAACACCCGCGCCGCGAGGTTGTACGAGCGGTCGTCGGTTCCGCCGCGGCCTTCACCGTTCGAGGCCTGCGTAGTCGGCGGGTCATCCGCCATCTCGGCAGCTTTCGGACCTGTACTCGGCTGGTGCCCGGGCTCGTTCATCGGCAAGTTCCATCGCATCCGTGCTATTAATCACGTGTACGTGAAGGTTAGCATTACCTTCACGTACACGTAAATACGGGCCCGCCTCGACGTATCTCGGGCGCCATGAGTAGTCTCCGGCGATCGCCCTCGGCGCCCCGAGCCGAACGGGACTTCACTACGATTGCCGCTGCCCCACCGCCGCACGCCAGGCTGCGGCGTGCCGTGGTGCCGCGCAGCGCCTGCGGAGATCGCGGGCAGCGTCCGAGGGGGAGGCCATGGCCGGAGGCGGGGGCTCGGGAGGCTCGGGCGGAACCGGCAGTTCCGGCGGCGCGAACAAGGTCGGGAACCTGCTGCTCGCGGGGGGCCTCGCGCTGTTGATCGTGCTCATCATCCCCGTTGTGCGTCCTGATCCCGCCCCAACCCCTCCGATCATCACCGCCACCCCGGCCGAGCTGCCGGCGGGCGGCGGCAACGCCACGCCACCCCCCGCCTCGACCTCGCCACCGGTCGCCTCACCTCCGCGCGCGGACCGCGCCACGCTCGTGCGGGGCTACCCTGCCGATGCCCTGGTGCTGACGGTGATCGTGCACGGGATGCCGGGGAGGGTGACCGCCACATTCGCGGACGGCGATGTGTACACCCAGGGTGTGTACGTCCCGAGCTCTGGCGGCAGCGCTGCCTGCCTCCCGGACGCGCAGTATCCGGAACCCTGCATCTCCTACTGGGTCGCGAAGCGGGGCGCGGCGTTCACCCTGACCGCGGGCAACGCACTCGCGGGGTTCTGGAGCTCCCTCGACCACGTACGTGGGCCCGGATGCGACATCGGGCGGGTCGGCGCGCGCGATGAGAGCTGCAACCTGACCCTCGGGACAGACCTCGAGTACGAGGCCGTGTACTACGGATCGAGCAGCGCGGACGGGGAGTTCACGTTCCCGAAGTGCCCTCGGGACCGAGGGGCGGCAACGGGCTGGATCGCGCGCTGCCAGTAGGGGAGCCGCCGCAACGGGAGGGCTGGAGTCGATTGGAGGCCACGACCGGATTCGAACCGGTGATGGAGGTTTTGCAGACCTCTGCCTTGCCACTTGGCTACGTGGCCCTCGAGGTTCGAAACTAGCTGGCGCGGGCGTCCGCGTCCAGCGAAGCCGCCGCCCACCACAAACGCGCCGACATCCCTCGCGTCAGGCCGCGATCGCTGCCGCCGACCCCGAGTACCACTTGATCTGCGTTTCCAGACCCTCCGGACCGTCGAGGCTCGCCAGGATCGACGCGTCCTCGGACTTCGGATCGAACGTCACCTCGTCCGGTCGCTCGAGCCCGTTGCCGTAGCCCAGGCTCCAGGCGATGCGCTTGGCGTTCCACACCACCCACGCGAGCCCGCTCGCACCGTCGACCTGGCACTCGGTAATTGCGCGGACGATTTGCGGCGGGAAGTCCCAAGCCGTCGCGACCTGGCCACCCCACTCGACGCTGTCCTGGCCGAAGACGTGCGCCTCGGCCTGGAGGGCGTCAACCCCCTTGCCAACCAGCTCGACCACGGTTCGATAGCGATCCGGCTCCGAGGCCGCCATCGCCAGCCGCCCGATCGGGTGGAGCAACCCGGCCGTGAACGCCTCGGTGCGCGGCCCGTCCGCCCAGGCGCTCGCGTCGGCGAGGAGGCCCGTGGCCACGGCGAAGCGCCACAGCTCGTTGGCGTCGACGCCTGCCTTCCGCACGGCCCCGAAGCTGTCGCTGAGCGCGGCCGTGGCCACGATCCGCCGCGTCATCTCGGTGCCGATACGCACGATGGCCTGCTGTGCCGTGCCGATGCGCTTCAGGGGAGCAAATGCCGCGGAGTTCGAGGCGCGCAGCAGCGACGCCGTCAGGCCGGGATCGGCCTCGACGATCGACCCGATCTCGGCCATTTCCGCGTTCGGATTGCTGAGCAGGGCCATGGCGCGCTGGTGCGCGATGGGCAGCGACGGCAGATCCATCTGGGCGTGCTCCTCTGGTGATCTCCCTCTGATACTCGGCCAGCCGCGTGGCCTCAGCAGCGGGCGGCGGTTGACCGCCCGGCCGGGGGCTCGGATCATCGAACCCGGCGGGCAGAAGGAATCACCCTTGCACCAGGACATAAGGTTGAGCGCGGCCACCTGGGTGGCGCTCGCGCTCTTGATCGCCGTGCTCGCCGCGTGCGGCACACCCGCCGCGAACCGCACTCCGACACCGGCCCCGACCACCGCCCCAGCCTCGCTCCAGGGCGTCGATTTCGCGTCGGCGCCGTATGCCACGGACCTCAGTCGGCGCGCGGGCGGTGGCGACGTACCCGCCGAGCGCGTGCGCCTGCTCGACCTGACCGGCGACGGCGCCGAGGAGGCCGTGGTCGTCGTGGAGTCCGGGGGGACGCTGGGCGACCTCGGCGTTGGGATCTACCAGGTCTCGAACGGCGGCCCGTCGCTCGTGTACTTCCGAAAGCTCGCGGGCCGCGTGGAGGTGCGCGCACCGGCGCTCGTCGTGATCGAGGGCGCTCCCGCCCCGGGAGACCCCGCGTGCTGCCCGAGCCAGCTCCGCGAGAGCACCATCGAGTGGCGTAACGGCACGTTCGAGGTGACTTCCGAGCGCACCGTGTCGAACCCGGGCAGCGCGGCACCGCAGCGCTAACGCGTAGCGCCTCGCTGCGGGGCCACCGCTAGAGGTCGCGGAACGACGCCGCCTGCTCGAGTTCCAGCGCCACGCGCGCCGGCTGCTCAATGAGCGCATCGATGAGGAGCGCGCGGGGCGTCAGCTCCTCGCGACCGAACAGCACCAGCTCGTCCAGCCGCGACTCGAGCTGCCGGGCCAGCGAGGTGAGGATCCGTCGGTCCTGGTCCAGCCTCGAGAGCAGCGCCGGCAGGTTCGGGGCGCCGTACGCGACCGCCGCAGTGAACGTGGGGTGGCTCGCGGGGAGCCGTGGGCCGGGCGGCAGACCAGCCGCCAGCGCCCCCAGTCCGAGCGCCGCCACCTCGCACAGCGCCGCGAGCTCGGCCGCCTGCCGACGAGGAGAGCGGCCATTCACCACCGGCCGATCAGCGTCGCGCTCTCCGAGGCGCCGCAGCGCCACGCCGAGACGGCGCTGCAGCTCGCCGGCCGCTTCCTCCAGCTCACCAAGGCTGAGCGCCGCGAGGGCCGCGCGACGCGGGTCGTTCACCATCGCCG
>CADEHD010000127.1 GCA_902827055.1 uncultured Chloroflexota bacterium
GGATGGCGGACGCGCGGGCACGTAACGCGCCCGCCGCGTAGGATGGCTGCACGCGGCGGTACTGGGGGAGCCTGCAACGCTCGACGAGCTTCAGGACCGTTTCGAGGCACAGCGGGGCGTGCTCGGGCCACTCGTACGGGTGGTGGAAGAGGCGTCCGGTGATTCGCCGTGGGCGATGATCGGTGCGGTTTCGCTCGCCCTCCGGGACCTCGACGCGTCCTCTCCAAACCTCGAGTTCATCGTGACGTCCGAGACGCTGTCCTCGATGGCGCAGATGCTCGGTGTGGCCTCGAAGTGGGGCCGCGGCGCCTACATGGCGGCCGAGCGGCTGCACTTCATGCGCTATGGCGTCCCCGTGTTCGTCTTCGGGCGGCCGACGTTTCACGGCCGGTACGAGTCGCTGTCGCCGTTCGACGTCCCATCGCTGTGGGACGCGCGCGCGCAGGTGGAGGTGGCGGGCGTCTCGGTGCCGGTGCTGCCGCTCGAGTGGGAACTGATCCTCGCCGTGGTCCTCGAGCAGCGGTCGCGCATCGAGGAGCTGCAGGCGTACTTCTCGCTGTACGGGTTCGACAACCGGCTGCTGACGCGCCTCCTGCGCGAGGGTCGGGTCCAGCACGCCACCGAGGAAGCAGTGTGGGCGGTGGTGGAGGACGGCGCCTAGCGCCTCCCGCTCGCTCGCCGCTCGGCGATGCCTCGTGAGTGCGTTTCGGCGGAGCCAGCTCGGGCCCCCGGCATCTCGGCACCCCGCCAGCCGGTCGTTCCGTGGCGTTCCTCGGCTGCTGGCGCCAGTACAATCGCGCCGCTCTCCACGTCACGCAGGTCCGCGCCTTCCCGCGCGATGCGGTCGACGACGGTGCCCCCTCGGCGCCGCGAAGCCTGAAAGGACGTTCCGATGGCGATGCTGGTGGGCTCCAGCCCCGGCGCAGACATGCACGCGATCCCGGACCGGGTTCGGCAGCTGGAGTCGCTGGGCTACGACTTCGTGAGCGTCGGTGAGACCTCGCACGACCCGTTCCTGCCCCTGGTCCTGGTGGCTGCGAACACCGAGCGGATGCGCTTCGGGACGTCGGTGGCAATCGCGTTCCCGCGGGTCCCGCACATCACGGCGAACGTCTCCTGGGACCTCCAGAAGTACTCGGGCGGGCGGTTCGTGCTGGGACTGGGCACGCAGGTGAAGGGGCACAACGAGCGCCGCTTCAGCGTGCCGTGGGCGCCTCCCGGGCCGCGACTGCGGGACTATGTCGCGTGTATGCGCGCGATCTGGGATTCCTGGCAGCACGGGACGAAGCCCAACTACGAGGGCGAGTACTACCAGTACAAGCTCACGAGCCCGTTCTTCAACCCGGGACCCATTGAGCACCCGCGGATCCCGATCGTGATCTCGGCGGTGAACCCCTTCAACGCGCGCCTCGCGGGCGAGGTGTGCGACGGGATCACCCTCCACGGCTTCAGCACATTCAAGTACATCCGCGAGGTGCTGATCCCGGCCGTGCACGAGGGTGCGCGCCGTGCCGGGAAGGACCCGGCGGACATGCAGATCCGCGGCGGCGGCTTCGTGGTGACGGCGCGCAACGAGGAGGAACTGGCGCGCGCAAAGGAGCGGACGCGCCGCCAGATCTCGTTCTACGCCTCGACGCGGTCGTACTCGCGGGTGATGGCGACGCACGGGTGGGACGACGAGGCCGCGCAGCTCCACAAGCTCTCCGTCGAGGGCAAGTGGGACGACATGGTCGATGTGATCACCGACGACATGCTGGAGGAGTTCTGCGTCATCGCGACGTGGGACGGGCTGGCGCAGGCGATGCGCGAGAAGTACGCGGGTATCAACTCGCAGGTGAGCTTCCCCGCCGACCCTCGGACGCCGGAGGAGGCCGACCAGGTTCGCGAGATCGTGGCGGCGCTCAAGACGATCCCGACGGTCGAGGAGACCCGGGCATAGCCGGCCTCGGAGGTCCCGGGGGCGTCAGGTGAGCGCGGAGGCGACGGCGAAGTAGATCAGGATCGAGAGCAGGTCCTGGACCACCGTCGCCAGCGGGCCGCTTCCGAACGCGGGATCGACGCCGACGCGGTCGAGCGCGGCGGGCAGCGTCATCGCGATGCCGGTGGCGACGGAGCAGGCGGCGAAGAGTGCGAACGCGACGGACAGCGCGACGCGCGCGTCGCCCCAGCGCAGCAGCACCACCGGCAGGAGCAGCATCGCGAGGACGGTGCCCACCAGGAGGCCCGTGGCGAGCTCGCGGACCACGAACCGCCCGAGGGGCACGCCCACGGAGAAGCCGCGCACGACGAGTGTCTCGGTCTGCGTGCCCACGGCGTCGGCCATGTAGACGATGCCGGGGAGGAAGAACGCCAGCGCGACGTTCGCTTCGAGCGCGGACTCGTAGGCGCCGACGATCTCGGCGGCCAGGACGGCGCCGAGCAGGCCCACGATGAGCCACGGCAGGCGATGGCGCAGGCGGCTCGCGACGGGCTCGAGGCTGGCGGAGCGTGCGCCCTCGGAGGCGCGCATGATGCCGGCCACGCGGTCGAGGTCCTCGTCGTGCTCGGTGAGGAGGATCGAGAGGAGCGCCGGAGGCGGTACGAGCCCCAGGAAGCGCCCGGTCACGTCGATGACCGCGAGCGAGCCCTCGCCGTGCCGAACGGCCTTCCACGCCGCGAGCTCGCGGTCGACGCCGGGTGCGACCACGGGTGGATCGTCGTCCATCAGGTCCGCGGCGACCGCGTCGGGCGGTGCCGCGAGCAGGTCCTCCAGCCGCACGAGGCCGACGAGCCGGTCGCCCTCGAGGATGGCGATGTCGGCGGCGGAGTCGAAGCGGCGACCCGCGAGCATCGCGCGCATGGCCTCCGCGGTGTCGCCCGCGCTCGCGAGCGGTACGAGCTCGGTCATCAGCACCGCCGCCGACTCGAGGGTGTGCGGCTGGCCGGGCGTCGGCGCGGGCAGGCGGCGCGCCACCTAGGGCCGCTTCCGCAACGTCGTGGTCGCCTCGCGGCCGAGCCGATCGAAGCGCTTCCTGAGGCCGGGGAGGTACGAGTCGAACCGTGGCGTGGTCTCGGCCATGCGGACGCAGAGCCGCGCCAACCCCTCGAGGTCCCCGAGGTGAATCGTCTCTGCCGCGACGCGGTTCTTCGGGCCAGCGTTGTGGTAGTTCCCGAGCGCGACGCAGGCGGCCCCGGTCTCGTAGCCGTAGAGGTCGTACGCCGTGGCCTCGGTGACCCCACCGTCCATGAGCTTGCGCTGGAAGGCGAAGGCCGGGTCCTCGGTGCGCAGCTCCTGTGCGAGGGCTGTCATCCACTGGGTGACCTTCGGCGAGAAGACGTGGATCGCGTCGCCGACCCGCACGATTGGGCCGCCGCCCTGCTCGGCGCGCCCGCCAGCCATCGAGGAGGTCTCGATCGCGAGGACGATGGCGTTCTCCGGGAGGAGGCGCTCGCGGCCCACGACCGCAGCGCCGCGGAGGCCGTCCTCCTCCGCGCGGGTGAAGAGGCCGATGACGTGCGCGGCAGCCCTCGTGGCGGCGAGCCGGTCGAGGGTGGACAACACGGCGATGCAGCCGCCGAGGTCGTCGCACTGGCGGGCGAGGATGAGATCGCCGCGCCGTGAGAAGGGCGTGACGTCCCACAGCGCCATGTCTCCGGCGGCGGCGGTCCCCTCCTCGAGGCGGGCGCGGGCGCCTGCGATGCGCCCGTTCGCGGCGGTCACCGTCTCGATGACCGCGCGGCCGGTGGGCTCGCCTGTGGCCGCGCCGTAGAGGCGCACCGCCTCGCCTGTGCCGTACTCGGCGGAGAGGCCGCCGCGGAACACCAGGTCCAGCCGCCGCCCGCGTACCCCCTCGATGACGAACCCAGGGTGATCCATGTGCGCGCCGAGCACCAGGGGGCGCCGCGCCGTGCCGCGGCGGTAGGCGACGTACGCGTTGCCGTATCGATCTTCGGCGTACTCGAGGTTGCGGTCCGTGGCGAATTCACGGATGTAGTCGCGCACATGGTGCTCGAGGTAGGACACGGCGGGCCTCGTGAGGACCGCGCGGGCGAGCGTGGCGAGGTCGGTGGGGTCGGCGGAGCGCGGGCGGCCGGGCATGCGATGCTCCTCGTGAGTCCGGGGTCGGGTCGGCCTGGGCCCCCCGTGGGGCGCGGCGTGGCGTCCGTGGCATCGTATGTGGTGGATCGCCAGCGGTGCCGCGCGGGCCACGAGCGCCGGCCCGCGGTGGCACGTTACGATAGCGACATGACCACATCACTCCTCGATGAGCCCGTGCCCTTCGATCCCGGCGCCCCGGACGCAGCCGACGACGCCGTCGCCGGGCCGGCGCGACGCGAGCGCGCGGGGCGCAATCGACGGCGCAAGCGGCGGCTGGTCGACCAGCCGCGGGTCCCGATCACCCTCGAGCTGACCGGGTTTGCGCACGGGGGGTACGCGATCGGGCGGGCGCCCGACGGGCGAGTTGTGTTCGCCTCGTACGGCATCCCCGGGGAGCGCGTGGTGGCGGAGATCACCGGCGAGGCACCGACCTACCTCGAGGCGACCGTGGTGCAGGTCCTGGAGGCCTCACCGCACCGGGTCACGGCGCCCTGTCGGTACTTCGGGGCGGGGTACGGCCAGCAGTGTGGTGGGTGCCAGCTCCAGCACATCGCGTACCCGGAGCAGCTGCGCCTGAAGACCGAGGTCGTGCGCGAGCAGCTGCGGCGCATCGGCAAGTTCGAGGATGCGCCGGTGCTGCCGATGCTCGGGCAGGACCCGCCGTGGGCATATCGGAATCACATGCGGTTCACCGTGCGCCGGGATGGCGATGTGGGCTTCATGCAGCGCGGGACGCATCGGTTCCTGAAGATCGAGGAGTGTGCGATCGCCCTCCCGAGCGTGAACCGGGCGCTGGCGGCGGTGCAGGGTCGTACCTTCGGGACTCGCCAGCTCTCCGTGCGCGTGGGCGAACACACCGAGGACGAACTGGTGCAGCCGACGCTGCAGTGGCGACCGGGGCGCACTCGACGCCTGCGCAGCGGGCAGCCGTTCCTGCGCGAGGAGCTGCTGGGCCAGCACTATCGCGTCTCGGCATCCGCGTTCTTCCAGGTGAACACGCGGCAGGCCGAGGTGCTGGTCGCGTACGCCCTCGACCGGCTGCTGGAGCGCCAGCCGAACGTGGTGGTCGACGCGTACAGCGGCGTCGGCACGTTCGCGGCGCAGCTCGCGGCGCACGTCGACCAGGTGATCACCATCGAGGCGCAGACGGCTGCCGGAGATGACGCCGAGGCGAACCTGGGGCAGTTCAAGAACGTCACGCGCGTGGTCGGCGACGTCGCGCACGTGCTGCCCGGCCTGGAGCCGGCGCCGGACGCCCTCGTCATCGATCCGCCGCGCGCGGGCGTCGAGCGCGCCGTGCTGGAGGGCATCATCGAGTCGCCGACGCGGCGCGTCGTGTACGTCTCGTGTGAGCCGGCGACTCTCGCGCGGGACCTGCGCATCCTCGTGGATGCCGGGTTCCAGCTGCTGGAGGTGCAGCCGGTGGACATGTTCCCGCAGACGCAGCACATCGAGTGTGTGGCGGTGCTCGACCGGCGGGACCCGCGCATCTACGGCCGCGAGTGAGCGAAGCGGCCCCGCCGCGCCTCGTGCTGGCCTCGGCGTCACCGCGCCGGCGCGCCCTCCTCGCGCTGCTCGAGGTCCCGTTCGAGGTGGTGCCTGCCGACATCGACGAGCGGATCGATGCGCCGTCCCCAACGGCCCTCGCAGAGACGCTGGCCCTCGAGAAGGCGGGTGCGGTGCACCGCCTGCACCCCGCTGCCGCTGTGCTTGGGTCGGACACTGTGGTTGCCCTCGACGGGCGCGTGCTGGGGAAGCCAACCGACGCGGAGGCGGCGCGCGCGACGCTCGAGGCGCTGCGTGGACGAGCCCATTACGTCACGACCGGAGTCGCCCTCGTGGTTGGGACGGACATCGCGGTTACGTCGGTCACGACCGAAGTGCAGATGCGGACATACACCGACGGCGAGGTGGCTGCTTACGTCGCGCGAGGTGCGGGCGCCGACGGCCCTTATGACAAAGCTGGCGCGTACGCGATCCAGGACGAGGTGTTCGCGCCGGTCGCTGCCACCTCGGGCTGCGTCTGCGCCGTAATCGGGCTGCCGCTGTGGACGGTGCGGGGGCTGCTCGAGGGAGCGGGGCTGGCGGCGTCGGCGCCACCCCTCGCGCGGTGCGTGGGATGTCCGGAGGCGGTTGGGCGGACCGGGCCTCCGCAGGGCTAGCGGCGCGAGGGCGCGGCCACGACGGCGACCTCGCCGACCAGGGTGGAGACGCGCATCTTGAGGCGCTGGCGATGCGCGGCGTAGTCCCAGCTCACGTAGTGGATGTCGTTGACGAGGCCTTCCTCGCGCTCATCGAGGAGGCGCACGGCGCCGAGGAGTGACTGCGCCGTGACGTCGAGGCCCGCGTCCGCCGGGACGCGGACGACGATCGTGCCGAGCCAGCAGAGC
>CADEHD010000128.1 GCA_902827055.1 uncultured Chloroflexota bacterium
TCTACGCGCTGCAGGGCGATACAGGCACGTTTGTCGCGGAGCAGGCACTGCAGAAGTCCAGCCTGTCCCTGAGCGGCACCTCGCACCTGCACGCCGACGGCACGGACCACCTCCACGACGGCCCCGAGGTCGCGATGTACGTCACGGTGGTCGAACTCAACCAGCCGGAGTTCTGGGGCGCTGACCTGACGTGGCTCATCGACGGAAAGGAGCAGCGCCAGCGCGTCCGCTTCTACGTGCGCCCCGACACCCCCGAGCCGTCGATCGGGGAGCCGGCCCCGGCCAGCGTCCAGAAGACGTTGCGCGACGGCATCCCGCTCACCGATCTCGACACGTCGCGCGAGCCGCTGCCGGCCCTCCACGAGCTGACGATCGCCGAGGCGGTGGCCGGTGGCAAGGTCGCCGTGATCGCCTTCGCGACGCCGGCGTTCTGCCAGACGCGGTTCTGCGGCCCGGTCCTCGAGACGGCCGTGGTCCCGGCGTGGCGCAGCTACGGCGACCGGATCAACGTGGTGCACGTCGAGCCGTTCGATGTGCCTGCGGCGCGCTCGGGCTCACTCAAACCGGAGCCGGTCGCGCTCGAGTGGGGTCTGCTGACCGAGCCATGGATCTTCGTGGTTGACCGGAACGGTCGCGTGGCGTCGAAGTTCGAGGGCATCGTCAGCCTCGAGGAGGTCACGGCGGCC
Source organism: uncultured Chloroflexota bacterium (assembly GCA_902827055.1). Taxonomy (GTDB): domain Bacteria; phylum Chloroflexota; class Dehalococcoidia; order UBA2979; family UBA2979; genus RBC038. The sequence goes on from CADEHD010000128.1 coordinate 687, forward strand.
ATCGAGGCGGCGCTCAAGATCTAGCGCGCGCACGGCGCGCGCCGCAGACGCTCCCCGCGCGCTACTCGAGGGGGCGCTCGGCCACGTGCAGGGCCACGGTCCCCAGCATGAACCGCTCCACGCGCCGCATCTCGAAGCCCGTCGCGCGCAGCCGCGCGGTGCCCTCGTGGGGCTCGAGGAAGTGGTCGACCGAGACAGGCAGGTAGCGGTACGCACTCGCGTGCCCGGAGACGACCCGGCCCAGCAGCGGCACGACGCGCGCGAAGTGCAGGCGGATCGCGGGGCGCAGCGGGTGCGGACCGAGCTTCGGGATCTCGAGGATCGCCAGGCGCCCGCCCGGCCGCAGGACGCGATGCGCCTCGGCGAACGCCCGATCGAGGTCCGGGATGTTGCGCACGACGAACGCCGCGCACCACCCGTCCACGGACTGGTCGGCGAGCGGAAGCCGGGTGCCATCACCCAGCGCGAAGGCGGCGCGCTGCGTCCCGCGCGCGGCGGCCTTGGCACGCGCCCGCGCGAGCATCGGTTGCGCGAAGTCGACGCCCAGGACCGCGCGAGCACCGACCTCGAGGCACGCGAACGTGAGATCGCCGGTCCCGCAGCCGACGTCGACGACCCGATCGCCGGGGCGCACGAGCTCGATCGCGGCGGCCCGCCGCCACGCGTGATGGCGCCCGCCGGTCATCAGAGTGTTCATCAGGTCGTAGCGGCCCGCGATGCCCTCGAACATGTCGCGGACGTACGTCGCGCGGTCCGCGCCGGGCTCGAACAACTCCTCGGGAACGGCGGTCGGTGACGTCATGGTTCGAGAGTACGGTGGTCAGGTCGCGAGGTCACGGCGCCCCCGCATCCAGGTCGGCACGCTGCGAACTTCGAGCCGCGGCGCACTGATCCGAACGTGCGTTCTGCGCTATACTCCACTCGCCGAAACCCTCCAGCGCTCCCCGCGCAACGGACTCCGGATGCCAGCCACCGTTCGCCTCCTGTCGTGGGCGCCGCAGTACGGCACCTCGATGATGGCCGACGCCGATGCCGCGGCGCCGCGCGTCGATGTGGACACGACCGTTGAGCAGGCCCGCTGGGCGGCGGTCGTGCCGAGTCCGCACGCACCAGAGGCGACCGCCGTCCAGGTCGTCGATGGGGTACGCCGCGTCGAGGCCCACGCCTTCTCCGACGACGGTGGCGAACCGCGGCTCGGGCTGTTCGGGTCGTTCGCGGTCGGCGCCGTCCGTTGTGAGGCAGGGCGCGCCTGGCTGGTGCCCGACGCACTGCGGGTGCAGCGGCGCTACTTCCAGGCGGGCGGCGAGGCCTCGGACGTCGATGTCGGTGTGGGGCGCGCCACGCTGCGCTTCACGGCCGAACAGCGCCCCGAGGCGAGCGCGAACGGCCTCGTCGACGCGCTCAACCGATCGATGCTGGACGCCGAGGCGCAGCTCGCCGAGACGCTCGCCCTCGATGAATCGGCCCTGACGCTGGTCGACGGCCCGCTCCGCCAGCGCCGGTCGCCGGGACGTCGCGTGGCGGGCTATGTGAAGCGCGTCGTGCACTGGTATCTCAGCGCCGCGGACCAGCGACTGCTCACCACGATCCGCGCAGGCGAGCGCACGCCGCTCTTTCGCGTCAGCGACCCCGCGGATCCGACGGACCCCGGGCGCCTGTGCTGGTACGTCCGCATCGCGGAGTTGCCCGCGAACTACCACCCGCTGAGCAGCATCCTGCGCCTCGAGACGCCCGGCGCGCTGCCAGTGGTGCGGGCGATCGCACTCGCCGACCAGGCAACCCGCGCCCTGCCGCGCCTGGCCTCGTCCCTCGCGCGCGACCCACGCGCGCCCCAGAACCTGGTCCCGGTGGGCGCGCTGGAGACGCTGCTCACGCACCGCCTGGGTGACCGGGAGTGGATTCGCCGCGCGCTCACGGCCCACCTGGCGCGGGGACTCGAGAGCGCGGCCATCAGCCGCTTCGCGCTCGCACCGGAGGAGCTCCCCGTATGACGTCGACCGGCTTCGAGCCGCTGGCCTCCGCGTTCCACATCGACACGCTGTCCCTGGGCGATGCGCCGCACGACATCGCAGGCCTCGTCCTGGGGACCGAACGATCGGCGTCGACGCCGCTCGAGTTCTGGGTGTACGTGGACCCCCAGCACTACCTCCAGCTGGACGATGTGGTTCACGTGCGCTCGCCACTCCCCGATGGCCAGCTCATCGATGTTTACGGGGTCGTCGACGAGGTGCGGGCCACCCAGGAGGGCGTGCGCTTCGCGTCCGACGTGGCGCTGACGCGTGCGGGCGTCCTGCCCGCGGAGACGTCGGTCGCGGCACACGTCTCGGTGACGCGCGTGGAGCCCGAGATCTTCGTGCCGCCGTTGCCGGGGCAGGCGGTGTCACGGGCCACGGGGATTGCGCGCGACCAGGCGCTCTTCTTCGACCAGATGCGCACGCGCATTCCCCTCGGGACTTCGCGCGCGGGGGAATGCGTCTACGGCAACTTCGACTTCCTCAACGGCACGCGCGGGGCGCACGTCAACATCTCCGGCATCTCGGGGGTCGCCACCAAGACGTCGTACGCGATGTTCCTACTCTACGGGCTCCTCGAGGGGTCGGCGCTGGGCAACGAGGCAGCCAGCGCACGCTCGATCGTCTTCAACGTGAAGGGCGAGGACCTGCTCTTCCTCGACCGCTTCAACACGACGCTGTCGGACGGGGACCGGGATCGCTACGCGGCCCTGGGGCTGCCGGCGCGTCCCTTCGGCTCGGTCGCCTTCTTCGCGCCGGCACGGCGCGGGGGCAAGGGGGCAGCAACGGTGCCTGACACCGGCGCCCGCATGGAGGGGGTCACGGGCTTCTACTGGACGCTCCGCGAGTTCTGCTCGGAGGGCTACCTCCGCTTCCTGTTCGCTGACGCCGATGACGACCGCTCCCAGGTGGGGTACGTGGTCGACCTGGTCACGACGCAGCTCCGCGGCGCCGCGCGCGCGTCGCGCGGGGACCGCCCGAGCGTGGAGATCGGCGGCAGGGTCGTCACCACCTTCGAGGAGCTGGTCGACGCGATCGCCGAGCAGACGGACCCGGACCTCGGCGGGATGTGGGCGAGTCGAGCGGCGGCGGGCACGGTCCATGCCTTCCTCCGGCGCCTCGAGGCCGCCGCGCCACACGTCGGACACCTGGTGCGCGGCGATGCCCAGGGCGACGATGCAGCCCATCGCGTCGACTGGTCGCGCACGCAGGTCACGGTCCTCGACCTCAACCGGCTCCATGACCGCGCGCAGCGATTCGTCGTCGGCGTGGTGCTCAAGCGGATGTTCGAGGAACGCCTCGCGAGCGGACACAGCCGCCCCCTGACGTTCGTTGTGCTCGACGAGCTCAACAAGTACGCACCCCGCGAGGGCTCGAGTCCGATCAAGGACGTGCTCCTCGACATCGCCGAGCGCGGACGCTCCCTGGGCGTGGTGCTCATCGGCGCGCAGCAGACGGCGTCCGAGGTCGAACCGCGGGTTGTCGCCAACTGTTCGTTCCGCGTGGTCGGGCGACTCGATGCCGCGGAGGCACAGCGCAGCGAGTACGGGTTCCTGACGCAGGCCGCGCGAGCGCGCGCGTCCCTCCTGAAGCCGGGCAGCCTGATCCTCCAGCAGCCCGACATCCCGGTGCCGTTGCTCATCCAGTTCCCGCGTCCGGCCTGGGCCACCCGCCCCTCGGAGGCCGAGGAGCCCCAGCAGGACGCGCTCTTCGCGCGCTTCCGGGCCTAGCCGCCCCATGCGATTCCTCCACACGGGCGACTGGCACCTGGGACGAACGATTCGTGGGCGCAGCCGGCTCGCGGAGTTCGAGGCCGTGCTCGGCGAGCTGCTCGAGATCGCGCGGTCGGAGCGGGTGGAGGCGATGCTCGTCTGCGGCGACATTTTCGATTCGGCATCGCCCTCGCCGGAGTCCGATCGCCTCCTCAACGACACGCTCCGCGAGTGCGTGGGTCTCGGCATCCAGGTGGTACTGCTCGCCGGCAACCACGACAACCCGCGGCGCCTCGAGGCGCTCGGCCGCCTGTCCGACCTCCTCGGGGTCTTCGTCCAGTCGCAGGTCCTCCTCCCCGAGGAGGGGGGCATCGTCACGCTGACGGGCGCCGACCACACGGCGCGCATCGCGGCGGTCCCGTGGATTCGCGAGGGCCACGTCATCGACGCGGCGGCGCTCTTCGCGACGGACCACGATGCGCGCATCCAGACTTACGCCGACCAGGCGGCGGCAGTGCTGCGTCGTCTCTGCGCGGACTTCACCCCGGAGACCGTGAACATCCTCGCCGCGCACGTGTTCGTGGACGGCGCCCAGCTCGCCGCCCTCGACGGCTCGGAGCGTCTGTTGCACGTCGGGCAGGCGTACGGCGTCAATCCAGCGGCCCTGCCGACGTCGCCCCAGTACATGGCGCTCGGCCACATCCACCAGCCGCAGGAGCTGCGATCGACGCCCGTCCCGGCGGCGTACAGCGGATCGCTCCTCCAGCTCGATTTCGGCGAGCGCGGCCAGCAGAAGGTGGTACGCATCATCGATGCCACACCGGGCCGGCCGGTGGAGCAGCGCCCGGTGCCGATCACGCGCGGCCGCCAGCTCGTCGAGCTGCGCGGCACGCTCATGGAGGTCGCGCGCGCCGCAGAGGCCGCCCCGGGCGCGCACCTGCGCGTCCTCCTCGATGTCGACCGGCCGGAACCCGGCATGGCGCAGCGGGTCCGCGACCTCGTGCCGGGCGCGGTCGACGTGCGGCTGCAGTACGAACGTCTCGCCGACGACAACGGGGAGGCTGAGCGCGTGCTCGGCAAGCTGGCCCCCAAGGACCTGTTCGCCCGCTACTACCGCGCGCAGCACGGCCTCGAACCGACCCCCGAGTTGCTGGCGCTGTTCGACGAGCTGTTCGCCGCGGAGACGCACGCGCCCTCCGAAGTGCTCACATGACCGAGGTCCTGCAATGAAGCCGCTCCGCCTCGAACTGCGCGGGTTCACGGCGTTCCGGCGACCCGCCGTCGTCGACTTCGCCGGCCGCACGCTGTTCGCGATCACCGGCCCGACGGGCGCGGGCAAGTCGTCGCTCCTGGACGCGATGACGTGGGCCCTCTACGGCCAGGTGCCGCGCGTCGGGCGTGCGACGCACCAGCTCGTCACCCACGGTGAGAAATCGATGTCCGTGCGCTTCGATTTCAGCGCGCGCGGCCACACCTATCGGGTCACGCGCACGACGGCGGGTGCAATCGGCACACGCCTCGAGCAGGCGCTGGAGGGCGATGGGGCGAGCTGGCGCCTCGTCGCCGATCGCGCGGGCGAGGTCACGAAGGCGATTCAGTCGCTCGTGGGGCTCGACTACGCCACGTTCACCAAGACGATCGTGCTGCCGCAGGGCGAGTTCGGTGCCTTCCTGCGCGGGGAGGAGCGCGAGCGGCGTGACATCCTCAGCACGCTCCTCGGGCTGGGCGCCTACGAGGCGGTCGGGCGCGCCGCCCGAGGCCGCGCCCGCGAGGCGCTGCAGTCCCAGGACCTGCTCTCCCGCCAGCTCGAGCGGCTGGCCATGGGCACGCCCGAGGCGATCGCGGCCCTCGAGGCGGAGCACGCCGGCATGGAGACGCGACGCGCGCGCAGCGAGTCCGCGCGCGTGCACCTGGTCGCCCTCGAGCAGGTGGCCGAGGCGCACGCGGCGGCCCTCCGCGCGCTGGAGGAGTCGACGCGCGCGGCGGACGCGGCCACTCGCGCCTGCTCCGAAGCGGAGCGCGCCCTCGCCGCG
>CADEHD010000129.1 GCA_902827055.1 uncultured Chloroflexota bacterium
CTGCTCCGCTGCGTCGAACGTCGTCACCTGCACGCTCACCAACCTCGCCAATGGCGCCTACACGGTCACGATTCCCGTCACGGCGCCGTCCTCGACGGCTCCCAACGCCTGCACCCAGTACACCAACACGGTCAGCGTGACGCAGGGCCCCGGCCAGGGCGCACAGGCCTCCGACTCCGTCACGGTCACCGGTTGCACGACACCGAACGTGTCGCTCACGAAGGTGAACAACACCAGTGGCACGGTCGCCGCGGGTGGCTCCTTCAACTGGACGGTTGGCATCAACGTGACCGGGGGTCCGGTCTCGGGCGTCGTCACCGACACCCTGCCAGCGGGCATGACGACGACCAACGGCGCCAAGACGGACTCCGAGGCGGGTGCGGCGCTGTCCTGCTCCGCTGCGTCGAACGTCGTCACCTGCACGCTCACCAACCTCGCCAATGGCTCCTACACGGTGACGATCCCGGTCGCGGCGCCGTCCTCGACTGCCCCGAACGCCTGCACGCAGTACACCAACACGGTCAGCGTGACGCAGGGCCCGGGCCAGGGCGTACAGGCCTCCGACTCCGTCACGGTCACCGGTTGCGAGGTGCCGCCAGGGCGACTCCGCATCGACAAGCTGGTCGACACGACCAGCGACGCCGACGTGGTGTATGACGACTCGGGCGGTGCGTTCACCTTCGACCTCTCGAGTAGCGGCACGCCGGTGCTCGCAGACATCGCGGTGGCCGGTGGGTCGTTCACCACGCGGTCGGTCGCACCGGGCAAGTACACCCTCATAGAGGATGACCCGACCGCGAGCGGCTGGAACAACCACGGTGGCTTCCTGTGGCACGGCGACGGGGACTGCCCGACCGCGCCCACGCAGACACTGAGCCAGTCGCTGTCGCTCGACGTGGATCCGAGCGATGGTGAGTTCATCTCGACGACATACGTCTGCTGGTACAACCTGCAGCGCAATGACACGCCTCCGCCGTGTCGCGTCGACTGCACGCCGCCGCCGGTCTGCACGTCGGACTGCGATCCGCCTCCACCTCCGCCGCCCCCGCCACCACCTCCGCCGCAGGTGCTCGCGTCGAGCGCCCAGATCGCGAAGGTGCTGTCGACGGCGGATCCGGCGCGCATCGGCGAGCGCGTGACGTTCACCGTGACCTTCTCGATCAGCGGTGACACGCCGGTCACCGGCGCGACGCTCGTCGATACGTACGAGAACACGTACCTGCGCTTCGTCGGCGCCGCGCCCGGGGCCTGCACGGTGACGGCGAACGTGCCCGACGCCCTCCACGACCAGATCACGTGCCCGCTGGGCGACGTGACGCCGGGCACGCCCGGCAACCCGGGCACCGTTTCGTTCGTCTATCTCATGACGTTCGAGGCCCTGGCGGTGACGCCCACGAACACGCTCAACCGAGTCCTGGCCAACGTCGACCTCGACGGGTCCGGGCCAGCGGCACCGGCGACGATCGGGCCGGCCGATGCGGTCGTGCAGATCATCGCGCTCCCGCTGGCACTCCCGAAGGCTGGTTCGGAGTTCATCGAGCGGTTCATGCCACCCTGGCAAGTGCTGGCGATCCTCGCGGTTCTTGCCCCGGTTGTCGGCGCGGCGATCGATGGACGTCGGCGGCCCGGGCTGCATTCGCGGTAAGCGGTCAGTCGGTCGCGGGGGGGCACCACCGCGAGGCCCATGCATGGACACCGAAACGCCCGAGGCAACTCGGGCGTTTCGCATTGCCCTCGTGTCGCGCGCGGGCGGTGAGCGTGCGCCGCCCTAGGTTGCGTTCCGTGCCGGTCTCAAGGTGACAGTCTCGCGCGCGGTGGCAGAGCGGAATGCGGTGCCGTCGAGCCGCGTCTCGCGACGGGCTGCGCACTGCGGGCGGACGCATCCTGACGACGGAGGATGACCCGGCCTGGCTAGCGGTCCAGTGGGTCGGGCGGTGGTCGGCGCGTCGGGGAGGACGAGAACAGACGGGCTGAGCGAGGGGCGACGATGCCGCCCCTCGCTCGCCGATTGCGAGGGCTAGCGGACGGGCGCCGTAGGCACGGCGCCGGGGAACCCGGGGATACCGGCAGGCGGCGTCGGGAGGCCGCCGGGGCCGAAGCCACCGCCGAAGCCCGGGATCGTGCCGACCGGGTACGGCAGCTCGAACTCACTGGCCGCAGGCTTTGCTTCGACCTTCGTGGCCTGCATCTTGTACGTGCCGGAGGCCTCCGTGGTCTCGGCGAGGAGCATCTGGCCCTCGGCGCTGATGCAGGTGACGCCGTTGCCCGACGGGCCCGTGTACTCCCAGCAGCGCGCTTCGAGGCCGGCGATGCGACGGGAGTCGATCGGGCGAGTGCTGTACTTCGCACCGTTCGTCTCGAAGTCCTGGAGCGTCGTCACCATTGGGTTGGAGCCGAGCGCACCCATGGCGCTGGCATCGAGGCAGGTCGCCATCTGCGCCATGCACATGTAGTTCTTGTTGTCGGGCAGCTCGAGGATCGTGATGTTCCCCTGCCCGGTCGCCAGGTCAATCCTCGAACGGTCCTTGAGCTGCGCGATGGTCATCGCGGCGCCCGCCGGGACACCGGTGCCCGACATCTCGTAGGTGATCTTGAACTCGGCCTTACGGAATTGCTCGAAGGTCTGGCCAAAGTCGGCCGCCAGGCCCTTGGGGTTGGCCGTCGACGCCGCCGTAGCCGCCTTGCTCGCAGTGGTGGCGGCCGTCGTGGCCCCCGCCTTCGCTGTCGAGGCCGGCGTGGTCTCCTCCGAGTTGCCGCGGCACCCCATGATGCCGATGGCCAGCACCGGTACCACGAGCAGCCCTCGAATGACGTGCCTGCTCCGCATGAATCCTCCTTGCCTCGCGGGTCTTTCCTCCCACAGTACTGCCTCGGGGCGCCTGGTCGAGTCGGGTGGGACCCTGACGCCGGAGCGCGCCACGCGGGAGTGGATCTTCGCGCCTCTGAGGTCGGGCGCAAGGGACGTGCGAGGGCTCACCGTCGCGGCGCGAGCCCACGAGGCCCCCTGGCGCGCGCCTGCGCTAGGATGACGGGAACGTTCGTGTGCCGGGAGGCCCCGTGATCTGGGATGTGCACTGCCATTTTCCGCGCAACTTCGAGAACCCCGCCGACAGCCGGCACGAGGCGCTCATCGATGGTCGCGCCGACGCGTTGCGCGCTGCCGGTGTGACGCGCGCCTCGCTGCTCTGTGGGGGGCGCCTCGGCGCGGTGTCCTACGAGGAGGCGCTGGTCTACGCGCGCCGTCACGAGGACCTGTTCCTGCCGAGCGCGGTCATCGACCCGGACGACGTCGACGCACGCGAGGTGCGCCGGCTCCACGAGCTCGGCTACCGCGGCCTCAAGATCATCGGGACGCGTCGCGCGTACGACGATTACAAGTACTTCGGCACCTACGCAGCCGCCGAGGAGCTGCGGATGCCGATCCTCTTCCACCTGGGGGTCATCGGCGGGGGCGTGGACTACTCGATCACGCACCCGCGGCGCGATCCGAACGCGGCCGCGCAACTCCACCGCATGCGCGAGATGCGACTCCGCGGCCCACGCGACGTGTCGGCGATCCGGATGCGGCCCTTCCACCTCGACACGATCGCCAACAACTTCCCAGAGCTGCGCGTGATCGGGGCCCACATGGGCGGCACCGGCAACTATGACGAGGCGGCGTCGGTGGTGCGCTGGCGGCACTATGTCTACCTCGACATGTCGGGGGGCGACACGATCGAGCGCCACGCCGTCGAGCGGAACCTCGTCGGCCAGGAGATCGGCGTCGAGAAGCTGACCTGGGGCTCCGACTGCCGCGATGATGAGATCGCGGACCACGTGCGCAACCTCGAAGCGATCTTCCAGCAGGTCGGTCTGACCGAGGACGAGGCCGACCGCATTCGCTATCGGAACGCCGCCGAGATCTTCGGCGAGCTTGAGCCGACCTTCGCCGCCGAATGACGCTGCCGCCCGGCCCACCCGATCCGCGTCCAGAGACCCCGGCACTGGGCTCGTTCGCGGCCTTGATGCGGATGGACACGACTGAGCCCGACGAGGTGGCCGGCGCGGATGCACCCGGCACGCCCTCGAGGCGGGACTCGTTGCCGGAGCAGGCGCACACGGACGCCTATCCCCCGGCGGCCGCCGAGCAGCCGGACGCGAGCCCTCCGGCTCCACCCGTCGCGACTGCAGCGGCTTCGGAGAGCGTGAGCGTCGAGCGCGCGGCTCCGCCGCCGGCAGCGCTCACGGCGCCCGGCGTGCCGGCTGCGCCGACTTCCTCCTTCTCCTCGCCGCCCGCGTCACGTCCAGTGCCGTCGCGCGCGGCGGTACCGCCTGCGACGGCGTCGCCCGCGAACGGGCGCCGGGAGCGGCGGCGCCTCGATGCGAGGAGTGTGCGCCTCCTGGTGACGCCACCGGCGCTGCTGCTAGGGGTCGTCGGCACAGCGTTCATCCTCATGTTCACGCTCATCGAGCCGTCACCCCGATGGGTGGTGCTCCTCGGGACGGCGGCCACGACGTTCGGATTCGACGGGGTGCTGCGGAGCGGACGCCGCCAGGCGTTCGCCGAGGGGGGGCTGGACACGGCGCCGCTGCTCCTGCTCCCGGCGCTCTACATGCTGGCAGTGCCCGTGTTCATCGAGCATGCGACGCTGGGATTCGCCACGCCGGTCGCCTCGCTGCTGGCGGGCCTCGGGTATGGCGCGCTCGTGGTCGGGGCGCTGTCCTCCGTGCGGGAGTTCGATCCGAGTCGCCATCGGGGTCGGCTGATCGCGGCGGCCGCGACGTACTTCGTGGCCTTCGCGCTGTTCGCGCTGGTGTTCCTGTTCGGAGTGAGCCAGCGGCCGGCGACGGTCGCGGTCGGGCTCGCCTCGGTGGTGCTTGCGGCGGAGATCCTGCGCGAGGGCGAGGTCGATCCTGCCGAGACGCTCATCTACGCGCTGATCGTGGGCGTGGTGGTGGCCGAGACGCGGTGGGTGCTGCACTACCTGCCCATCGACGCGTACGCCGGGGCGCTGACACTGCTGCTGGCCTTCTACGTGGCCACGGGACTCCTCCACTCGTACGTCGTGCGCGCGCTCACTCGAGAGGTGGCGCGCACCTACGCGAGCGTGGGCGTGGCGGGCGTGGCGTTCATCGCAGCCGCGCGTGTGGTGGGCCTGGCCTGAGTCGCTTGATGCGGTGACCCTCTGGTAGCATCGAGATTCGTCGGGGAGTGGCGCAGCCTGGTAGCGCACTTGACTGGGGGTCAAGAGGCCGCACGTTCAAATCGTGTCTCCCCGACCAGCCTTCCCTCCACTCGTGGAGGTGCCCTGCTCGCCTCCCGCTTAGCTCGCAGTCCTGACCGGTGGGTGCGCGAGTCAGCCGCGCACCCACCGATCGTCCATCGTCAGCCCTCTCGCCACGTTCGTTGCGCTGTCCGCTAGAGCCCGCAGAGCGCGTACGCGGTCACCGAGATCGTGCGGCCTCCGGTGAGGTTCGCGTCCGCGACCACCGCCACGGCGGTCCACGTGCCCGGCGTGTTCGGGAACGACGAGATGAGCACCGCTCGCGCCTTGTTCGTGTCGGTCGTCGTGACCTGCGCGCCGCCTCCGAGGACGGGCTTGCCCGCGGAGCAGGCGGCCGTCGAGGTGACGGTGGTCCCCTTGGCCGCGTTCGCCGCCGAGGTGGTGGTCGTCCCCACGACGAGGTTGCTCCCGGAGGTTCCGGCAGGGCCCACAGGTCCGACCGGGCCAGCAGGCCCCATGGGACCGATCGCACCGGGCGCGCCGGCGGGGCCGGCAGGCCCCATGGGACCGATCGCACCCGTCGCGCCGGCTGGGCCCGCGGGACCAATCGGGCCGATCGCACCGGGCGCGCCGGCTGGGCCCGCGGGACCAATCGGTCCGATCGCACCGGTCGCTCCAGCAGGGCCGGCGGGGCCAATCGGGCCGATCGCACCTGTCGCGCCGGCGGGGCCGGCGGGACCAATCGGACCGATCGCACCGGTCGCTCCAGCAGGGCCGGCGGGACCAATCGGTCCGATCGCGCCAGCAGGGCCGGCTGGGCCTGCGGGACCGACGGGTCCTGCGGGGCCGGTCGCGCCCCCTCCGGAGCCACCATCAGCGCCGGCGGGACCTGCGGGACCCATCGGGCCGGGAGGGCCCGCGGGCCCAGCGGGACCCATGGGCCCGGGCACACCGAGTCCCGGCGCGCCGGGGGTGCTCGGGGCGGGGTTGACCACCGGTGAGGCCGCTGCACATCCGACCGAGATCGGCGTGCCGGTGGGCAGGAAGCCGCCCGGGTACCGCTCGAGGAACCCGAAGTTCGCCGGAGTCAGCGTTCCGAAGACGTAGCCAGCGGCCTGGGGGCCACCAGGGTTCGCCCACAGTGTGATCGGGGTGCAACCACCCTGGATGAGCAACACTTCGAGCTCGCGGACCGTGCCGCCCGTCGAGGTGCCCTGGATCACTCC
>CADEHD010000130.1 GCA_902827055.1 uncultured Chloroflexota bacterium
CGAGGGCGCCTCGGGGGCCGCATCGTCGGCGGGCACGTCCTCCGTGGCGACGTCCTCGGCGAGCGCGTCCTCGGCGGACGCGGCGCCGTCACCCGACGTGGCGTCGGCCGTGAGGGACGAGCGCCGGCCCGCGGCGAGGCGCTTGAATCGGCGAGTGAGGACCTCGCGCATGGAGGCGAAGTCGTCCTGCCCCTCGACCGTCTTGATGCGGAAGCGGCGGTACTCGCTGGTGGCGGGCTGTCCGTCGTGGAACACCACCATCGAGGCGACCGTGCTCGTGCCCTGGATCGTGGAGATGTCGTAGCACTCGATGCGGGCGGGTGACGCCGGGAGGTCGAGTTCGTCCTCGAGCATCCGGAGCGCCTGCTGTGTCTTGTCGCGATCGGAGAGCCAGCGGGTGCGGTGGGCGCGGAGCGCCTCGGCGGCGTTCTCCTCGGCGGTCTGGACCAGGCCGCGCAGCTCGCCGCGTTCCGGGACGCGGATCTCGACCGCGCCGCCGCGGCGTTCGCGGAGCACTGCCGTCAGCTCCGCCTCGTCGGCCGGGGCCAGGGAGAGCAGCAGCGTGCGCGGGACGTAGGTCGCGCTCTCGTAGAACTGGGCTAGGAACGCCTCCATGATCGCCGCGTCGCTCTCGTCCTGGGTGCCGTCCAGCATGAACGAGTCGGTATCGGCGACCTGGGTGCCGCGGACGAAGAAGGCCTGCACGCACGCCTCGTTGCCGTCGCGGGCGACCGCGAAGACATCGGCATCGAGGGGCGTGGTGGATGCCATCTGCTGGCGTTCCGTGACCGTGCGAATCGCGCGGGCCTGGTCGCGGAGCCGGGCGGCGCGCTCGAACTCGAGGGCTTCTGCGGCCGCCTCCATGTCGCGTTCGACGCGCTCGAGGACCTCGTTGGAGCGGCCCTCGAGGAAGAGGACCGTCTGGCGGACCACCTCGGCGTACTCCTCCGGCGTGCAGAAGGCAGTGCATGGCGCGATGCAGCGCTTGATGTAGTAGTCGAGGCAGGGGCGGGGATCGGTGCCCGTGATGACCTTTGTGCAGGAGCGCCAGGGGAAGAGCTTCTTGGCGACATCGAGCGACTTCCGGACCGAGCCCGCTGAAGCGTAGGGACCGAAGTAGCGCGCCCCATCGTCCTCCACGCGGCGCGTGATCGTGACGCGGGGCCAGGGGTTCTGCACGTCCACCTTCAGGTAGGGGTAGTGCTTGTCATCCTTGAGGCGGACGTTGAACAGCGGCTGATGCCGCTTCACCAGCGTCGCCTCCAGGTGGAGCGCCTCGGCCTCGGTGCGGGTGACCACGTGCTCGAGGTGGTGGACCTGCTGGACGAGGACCGCGACCTTCGGCTCGAGACTGCGGCTGGAGCCGAAGTAGGAGCGCACGCGGGCGCGGAGGCGGGTGGCCTTGCCGATGTAGATCACGTCGCCGCGGGCGTCGCGCATGATGTAGACGCCCGGGCGCTCCGGCAGCGCGCGCACCTGCTGCGTGATCGCCTCGAGGCGGGCGTCCTGGCGGCTCGGGTCGTCGGTGGTCATGCGTCCATTGTAGGCGGGGCCGGCGCGGGCACCCCGGGGCCTACGCGAGGGGTGCCCAGGGCCCGCGGCCGAGCGCGCGGGCGTGGGCGAACGCGCGCGCGAGCGACGCGCCCTCGGCGGTGGCGAACGTGCCGAAGACCCACCCCGCGCCCCACGCTCCCACGTCGAGGGTCACGTCCACGGAGTCGTAGTGGTGGACCGTGCGCGCGCCCGACTCGAGTGCCGCGGGGACGTCGTCGGGAGTGAGTCGGAGCGCGTAGCTCGTGCCGAGGGCGACCGCGAGCACGAGCCCGCTCGTCGGCTCGGCGAGGGCTGGCGTGCCGAGGACCACGCAACGTGCGTCCTCGGGGAGCGCCGCGCCGAGGCGGTCCCACAGCCACCCGACCACGTCGGGGTGGCTGCCCAGCGTCATGTACGGGTCCTCCACGTCGCCCGGGCGCGCGGAGAGGGCGGGCGTGCGGCCTCGCGCGGGGCGCCCGAGGTAGGCGAGCACGCCGACGTTGTCCGGGTGATGTTCGGCGATGGGGATCGGACGGCCGGGGTTGAGGGGCATGGGTGTCGCCTCGCTGCGGGCAGTATCGCGGAGGAGGAGGCCTTCGGCGGGCCTTCGACGCCGCTCAGGGGGCCTCAGGGCGAGCGGGGGGAGGCGGGGCCGGTTGAGGGAGTGAACAGGGCGGCCCTCGGAAGGACCGCCCCGTTCGAGCAGACAGCGAGGGGGAGGGCGTTCACGCTGCCTTCGTCTGCGAGATGTAGTCGGGGAGACCGCTGACCGCGATCTGCTGGGCGATGGCCTCGAGCATGCCGCCCTCGGCGGCGATGGCCTCGAGGAGGTGCATGACGTCGGCCTCATTGAGGAGAGGCGTGTGCGTGAGCCCGGTGACGCGGAGGGCTCGGCGTACCGTGTTGATCGCGTCCTCCACGGGCGCGACAGCGGACAGCTGGATCGCGAGGTCTGCCATGACCTGGGACCTGAGGATCGTCTGGCTCATCGAGTGCCTCCTGCGGCGCTGCGGCCGTGCCGCGGTTCGCGCTGCACCAAGCGTGGCAGGGACTGGCGGCGCCGGCATGCGGGAACTCCCGCGGTTTCGAGGCGGGTGCGTCGACCGGGGGAGTTCACGCCTGTACGCACGGAGGCGGTATGCCACACTTGACCTATGCCACCGCTACCCGCCATCGAGGTTGATCGGCTGGGGACCGTCACGTACGAGGACGGGCTCGCGTGGCAGCACGCCGCTGCCGCGACCGTGCGCGCGGGCGGCCCGGAACGCCTCGCGATCCTGCAGCACCACCCCGTGTACACCCTCGGCGCGCGCGCCTCGCGGTCGAGCCTGCGCGTGGCCGAGGAGGCGCTGCCGGCGCCACTCGTCGTGACGACTCGTGGGGGTGATGTCACCTTCCACGGCCCCGGGCAGCTCGTCGCGTACCCCGTGCTCGATGTGCGCCGGCGGGGACTGCGCCCCGGCGACTACGTGCGCGCGCTGGAGGACATCGTGATCCGCGCGCTTGGCGGGCTGGACGTGGCGGGCGTGCGCTGGCCGGGCCGCCCCGGCGTGTGGGTCGCCTCCGTGGGTGAGCCGCGCAAGGTGGCCGCCATCGGCGTGCGCATCGAGCAGGGTGTGAGCGCGCACGGGCTGGCGCTGAACGTGAGCACCGACCTCGGGTGGTTCGACCCGATCGTCCCGTGCGGCATCGCCGATGCTGGCGTCACCTCGATCGCGCGCGAGCGCGGGGTCGCGCCGCCGTTCGAGACCGTCGTGGACCGCGTCCTCGAGGCGTTCGGCGCCGTCCTTGGGAGTGCGATGGTGGACGCGTCGGTGGAGTCACGGGAGCCCGTCCATGCCTGAGTCGCCACGTGCCTGAGATGTTGCCGCTCATCGAGCGACCGCGGCGGGAGCCGAAGCCCGCGTGGATCCGCGCGCGCTTCCCGGCGGGGGCGCGCTTCGGGGAGATCACGGGCCTGCTGCGCGACGCCGAGCTGCACACCGTCTGCGAGGAGGCGCGCTGCCCGAACATCGGGGAGTGCTTCAACGCCGGGACGGCGACGTTCATGCTGCTGGGCGACACCTGCACGCGCGCGTGCGGGTTCTGCGCCGTCACCTCGGGGCGGCCCGGGGCGGTGGACTGGCTGGAGCCCGTGCGCCTCGCGCGGACCGTCGAGCGGCTGGGCCTCGACTACGTCGTGCTCACCTCGGTGAACCGTGACGACCTCGATGACGGCGGGGCCGGGCTGTGGGCCGCCGCGATCCGGGCGATCCGGCACGCGCGGCCGTCGACGCAGGTGGAGGTGCTCGTCCCGGACTTCGAGGGCGACATCGAGGCGATGCGCACCGTCGTCGAGGCCGGGCCTGTCGTGCTCAACCACAACATCGAGACCGTGCCGCGGCTGTATCCGCGGGTGCGGTTCAAGGCGCGCTACGAGCGATCCCTAGAGATGCTGCGCGTGGTGAAGGACATCGACCCGCGGATGCCGACGAAGTCCGGGGTGATGGTCGGCCTCGGGGAGAGCTTCGAGGAGCTCGTGTCCGTGTTCGCCGACCTGCGCGCGCACGACGTCGATCTGCTGACTGTGGGGCAGTACCTGCGCCCCTCGATGAAGCACCTGCCCGTGGAGCGCTACTGGCACCCCGATGAGTTCGCAGCGCTGGCCGAGGCGGCGCGTGGGCTCGGGTTCAGCCACGTGGAGGCGGGACCGCTCGTGCGCTCCTCGTATCACGCGGGGGAGCAGGCGGCGGCCGGAGTGAGGGGACGCGCGTGAGCGAGTGGATGCCTGCCGCGGGAGACACCGCCGCGCCCGAGGTGGAGGCCGTGGACGCGCTCGAGACGCGCGACTGGGTGGAGTCGCTGCACGACGTGCTGCGCCGGCGCGGGCCGGAGCGCGCGCGGGACCTGCTCGAGAGCCTGCAGATCGAGGCGCAGCGGTCGCGCGTGCCGTTGCCCGTGACCTCGCGGACCCCCTACGTGAACACCATTCCCGCCGACCGCCAGCCCGCCTATCCGGGCGACCGTGCGCTGGAGCGGCGGATCAAGAGCATCATCCGCTGGAACGCCATGGCGATGGTCGTGGAGGCCAACGAGAAGTCGAGCGGCATCGGCGGGCACATCTCGACCTTTGCGTCGCTCGCAACCCTGCTCGATGTGGGGTTCAACCACTTCTTCCGGGGCCCGGACCACCCGAGCGGTGGCGACCTGATCTACTTCCAGGGCCACGCCGCGCCCGGCGTGTACGCGCGGGCGTACGTCGAGCGGCGGCTCTCGGCGGCGCAGGTGCACAACTTCCGCCGCGAGTTCGCGCCCGAGGGTGGGCTGTCCTCGTACCCGCATCCGTGGCTGATGCCCGACTTCTGGCAGTTCCCCACCGTCTCGATGGGACTCGGGCCGCTGACGGCGATCTACCAGGCGCGGTACATGCGGTACCTCGAGGACCGGGGGCTCAAGGCCGAGACCGGGCAGCAGGTCTGGTGCTTCATCGGGGATGGCGAGACCGACGAGCCCGAGGCGCTGGGCGCGATCTCGCTCGCGGCGCGCGAGCACCTCGACAACCTGGTGTTCGTCGTGAACTGCAACCTCCAGCGGCTGGATGGCCCTGTGCGAGGGAACGGCAACATCGTGCAGGAACTCGAGGCCGTGTTCCGCGGCGTCGGGTGGAACGTGCTCAAGGTGATCTGGGGCAGCGAGTGGGACGCCCTGCTCGAGCGGGACACCGAGGGCCTGCTTGCGCGGCGGATGGGCGAGATCGTGGACGGCGAGTACCAGAAGTACACCGTCGCGGGCGGCGCGTACATCCGCGAGAAGTTCTGGGGCGCCGACCCGCGCCTGCTGCAGATGGTCGAGCACCTCTCGGACGACGACCTGTGGCGGATGCGCGTGGGTGGGCACGATCCCGAGAAGGTGTACGCGGCGTACCGGCAGGCCCGTGAGGCGAAGGGCGCGCCCACCGTGATCCTCGCGCGGACCGTGAAGGGGTACGGCCTGGGGGAGGCGGGCGAGGGCAAGAACGTCACGCACCAGCAGAAGGCGCTCAACCTCAACGAGCTGTTGCAGTTCCGTGACCGGTTCGCGATCCCGCTGTCCGACGAGGAAGTCGTGGGTGCGCCGCTGTCGGCCAGATATTTCGCGATGTCGGAAGGGGTTTCATGGAACGCGACCGCGCGTCCCAGATCCCGCAGCAGCTCGCGCATCCCTTCCGGATCCGCCTCCACGAGCATGACGCCGGCCTGCTGCAGGCGTTGAAACAGCGCCTCGACGATCTTGAGCACCTCCGGCTCGATCGCTTCGAAGAAGCTCCGCCGCGGCACGCCGAGGCGAAGGTCCTTGAGGCGTATCGTCTCGAGCGGCGCCGCCTCGCCGGTGATCACGCCATCCAGCAACGCGATGTCGGCGACGCTCTGCGCCATCGGCCCCGCCGTGTCGCGGCTGTGCGAGATCGGCACGATCCCGGCCTGGCTGTAGCGATGGGTCGTCGGCCGGAGCCCCGCGATGCCGCAAAGCGCGGCCGGAATCCGCACCGATCCGCCGGTGTCGGTGCCGAGACCCGCGGCGACCATGCGCGCCGCGACCGCCGCGCCGGAGCCGCCGCTGGAGCCGCCGGCGATCCGTCGCACGCCATAGGGGTTGCGCACCGGACCGAAAGTGCCGTTGTTGCTGGTGATGCCGTAGGCGAGCTCATGCATGTTGGTCTTGCCGAGCATGAGCGCACCTGCCTCGAAGAGCGCGGCGGCGACGGGCGCCGTCGTGTCGGGAACATGTTCCTCGAGCCCCGGCGTGCCGGCCGTCGGCGCCCACCCGGCGACGT
>CADEHD010000131.1:0-2772 GCA_902827055.1 uncultured Chloroflexota bacterium
TGGCCGAGCAGCAGGCCTAGCACGCACCACCGCTCTCAACGTGCACAGGGCCGCTCGCGAGGGCGGCCCCGTTTGCGTGCGCTCTTCGCGACGCGCGCGGCGACCTGCCGCCTGCCCCGCTGCCGGATAACGCGCCGCCTTGACGGTGGGCCATCTGACGATAGTCTGACGCCCACGCATCGAGGGGTGCGTCCGGGCGCATCGAGGCGCTCGCGTCCCGGCCGAGCCGAACTCACCTCGGAGGAGGTTTCGAGCAGTCACGACCGCGTGCCGATTGCAGCCGGCGCGCCAGCGGCTGCCCAGATCGCAAGCAGGCCCCGGGCGGCTGCCACCGCTCGGGGCCGGGCGTAAGGAAGGGGTTGGGCCCCGATGCCTTACAGCGTCAGTCTACGGCGCACGTGCCCGCTCGAGGGGTCCAGCCTCGACGCACGCGTGCCGCCCGCGCTGCACTCGCATCACCCTTCGTGCGCCCGCTGGAACAGGAGGTTGCCAGCGGCGTAAGCACCATCGATGTCCTCGACGGGAACACGATGCTCCCTCCCCTGGCGGGGTGGGCGAAGGGATTCGATTCGCATGGCATACATGACCCAGCAACTGGGCCTGAGTCGCAGCACGCTGCTGAGCCTGCTCGTGATGGTCTCGACGGTCGGCATCTTCGCCACCGGCGCGACCTTCGCTGCCTGGACCGCGAGTGACACGGCGACGGGCACTGTAACCGCAGCCACGGTGTCTATCGATGTCTTCGGGGATGGCGCCGGCGGTGTGCTGCTGTTCGACGACCCCATCGCGAGTTGCCCGCAGCCGATGCGGCCGAACGACACGTGCACGGCCACGGTGACCGTGACGAACGCCGGAAGCCTGCCCGTGTCCCTGACTTTCCTGGCTGGGTCACCCAGCGTCGCCACCACGGACGCTCAGGGAGTGGCCGGCTGCCTGCCATCGCACTGGTCAGTGGTCGAGGGCTCCCAGAGCCTGCCGGCTGGTCTAGCGGCGGGGGCCTCGGGTCCATTCAGCCTTGATGTCACGTTGAGCGCGTCAGCGCCCGATGGCTGCCAGGGGGAGACGGCGACGGTAAGCGTCACGGTCGTCGCGACCGAGGGAGCCTAGCGGCATCCGCGGGAGGGTGAGATCTCTCACCCTCCCGCGCGGACTCGCGGAATGAGCCTCGTTGTGGCCGTCGTAGCTCGCGTCATCTCGTCGTCGATTGCCCTCACTGCCCTGCTTGCAGTCGTCGCCCTCGCTGCGCTGCTGGTGGGGCCTCGGGCGCTCGGAGTGCAGCCGCTGATCGTGCTCACCGGCAGCATGGAGCCCACCCTGCCCACGGGCGGCCTCGCGTTCATGCGCCCCCTCGCGGACCCCGCGGTCCTCGAGGGGGCCACGCCGTACGTGGACCCGGCGTGGGAACCGACCTCGGCCATCCGGGCGGGCGACATCATCACCTTCCGCATGGCTCGAGACCCGCGCCAGACGATCTCGCACCGCGTGCTCGCGGTCATCGAGGATGAGCGCGGGCGCCGATTCGAGACGAAGGGCGACGCGAGCCCTCGGGCGGACGCGCAGCCCGTGACCGCCGATCAGGTGGTCGGGACCGTGATCTTCTCAGTGCCGCGCCTGGGCTACGTCGCCGACTGGCTGCGGCACGGCGAGTCGTTCGTGATTCTCGTGGGCGCGCCCACGCTCCTGGTGGTCGTGGGGGAATCGGTGAAGATCGTGCGCGACGTGCGTCGGGCGCGGGCGGCGCGGCGAGAGTCGCCCTCGGCGGACCGCCACACCTCGAGGTTCCCGGGGGTGACGCAGTCATGAGCTGGCGCGCGCCCGTGTCGCTCCTGGCTGCGACCGCCCTCGCGATGGCGGTCCACGGCGCGCCCGAGGTCGGCACGCTCGCCGCGTTCACCGCCTCGGCCAGCGCGAGCGGGATCGTGCGGGCGGGCACCTGGGCGACCGCGACAGCGACGGCAACGCCACCCCCGACGCCTACCCCCCCGCCCGACCACTGCGTCGGTCCGCCACCTCTCTACGCGAACATGTGTTACGTCATCCCAACTCGCGGCACGAGCGGCTCCACGTTGCCGCCGCTCCCCGTCCCGACGGCGACACCCCTCGCCCAACCGGCGACCGCACCTCGGGCGGAGGGGCGCGCCGGACGGAGGGCGCAGCGGGCGCCGGGTTCTTCTGGCCTGCGCCGGCGCCTCCTCGAGGGACGCCGAGCCCGCGTTGACGCGGCGAAGCGTCGCCGCCTAGCGTCTGGCGGACCAGCACAGGCGAGGAGGCGGCGATGTCCGTGGGCGTGGCGATCCAGGCACCCGATGCGCGTGGGTTCGTAGAGCAGGTGATGCTCGCGGAACGCCTCGGCGTGCCGACCGCGTGGACGACGATCGGTGGCGCGGGCGGCGCGGACCCGCTCACGAGCTACGCCGCCGCCCTCGGGCGGACCGAGCGCATCACGGTGGGCACGGCGATCGTGCAGACGTGGCCGAAGCACCCCATCGCCATCGCGCAGCAAGCGCTGGCCCTCGAGCAGCTGGCGCCGGGGCGGCTCATCCTCGGCATCGGGCCGGCCCACGAGCCGGCCATGGTGCGCACCTACGGCGTGCGCTGGCGCCGTCCCCTCGGGCAGCTGCGCGAGTACCTGACGGTGCTCCGCGCGCTGCTCCACGAGGGCCGCGTGGACTTCGAGGGTGAGCACGTGACGGCACGGGCCGAGTTCCGCGAGCCGCCTCGGACGCCGCTGATGGCCTCGGCGCTGCGGCCCGCCTCGTTCGCGCTGTGCGG
>CADEHD010000131.1:2872-6309 GCA_902827055.1 uncultured Chloroflexota bacterium
GGGTTCGGGGATGCGGCCGGAGGCTACAGCGACGCGTTGCTCGACGACCTGGTGGTGTCCGGCACGGAGGATGAGGTGGCGGAGCGCCTGCGCGGCTACCTCACGGCCGGGCTCGGGCAGGTGCTGGCACACCCGGTGATCGATCCTGACGACGCGGCGGGCTCGATCGAGCGGGCTTTCCGAGCGGCGGCCACCGCGGCACGCGAGTAGCGCTCGGCGCGCCCACACCCGCGTCGGAGGCGCGGTCCCGGTGCGCGCGTGGCCTTCGAGGGGTGCGAGCGCGGCGACTGCGGGCGTTCCCCGATGGGCGCTCGCGGGCCGGTGCGCCTCAATAGGTGCATGGGCCGAGCAACCACCGAGCCACCGTACGATCCCGTGACCCGCGTTCACCGCGAGCTGGGCCACCCCGTGCGCATCGCCTCGGGCGGGCGCCAGGCGTTCTGCGTCGTGTGCCTGCTGCTCTGGTCGCAACGCGACGAGTGGTACGCGACCGACATCCTCCACCAGCTCTCGGCCTGACCTCGGTCGCCACGAGCGAGGGGGCACGGGCGACGCTCGGGGAGTGCTAGCCGCTCAGCCCGAGGACTGCCCGCAGGTCGTGCTTCGACTCCAGGATCGGCGCCCACAGGTCGCCGCGCTCCTCGAATCGCGCGGGGGCACTGAGGATCGTCAGCTCCGCCGGGTAGACCTCGAAGAGCTCATTCCAGCGCACGGGGACCGAGACGGGCGCGCCCGGCTTGGCGCGGGGCGAATAGGCCGCGGCCATGTTCTTGATGCGCGCGTTCTGGTTGGCATCGAAGAAGACCTTGCCCGCGCGGTTCTTGGTCTGCCACTCCATCGTGACGTGCTGCGGGTGCGCCCGGACGAGGAAGCCGCCCAGGGTTTCTGCGACGCCGCGCACGGCGGCGTAGTCGAGGTTGCGCACGATCGGCACGTAGATGTGCAGGCCGGTCGCGCCAGACGTTTTCACGAACGACGACAGCGAGGCGCCGTCGAGCATGTCCTTCAGCCACAGCGCGACCTCACAGGTGCGCTGGTAGGCGGCGCGATTGAGCTCGGGTTCCGCGCCCTCGGCCTCGTGACCGGCGTAGATGTACGGGTCGAGGTCGAACAGGACGAAGTCCGGGTAGTTCAGCACGGACGCCTCGACGGTCTCGCGCGAGCCGGCGAACACTGCGGGGCGATCGAGGGCATCGGGCGCGGGGTTGATCCTCGCGAGGCTGGTGTGGAGCGCCAGGTTCGCGATCTGCCCCGTCCAGAGCAGCGTCGCGAGGTTGTTGCAGACGATGAACGCCTGGTCGCGCTTGTCGGCCCAGACGAGGAACTCCTGGACGAAGGGCGGCGCCTGCTCGTAGTGCTTCTGATAGAAGGAGCCGCCGTCGAGGCCGTTCGGAAAGCGGGTGAGGGTGAGCGGACGGTCGCGCAGGTGCGGCAGGAGCAGGTGGGCGGTCCTCGCGAGGTAGACCAGCAGGTCGCGCTTCGTGAGTGCGCGCTGGGCGCTCACGCGGCCATCCTGCCCTGGCTCGACGGCCGGCCACATCACCTTGTCCAGGTTGGTGACCGGGATCTCGAAGCCGTCCACCTCGAGGGTCAGGCGCTGGCGAGTGTTGTCGAGCTGCTCGAGCGCGACGGCCACGGATGCGGCGAGCGTGGCGTCGGTAGGCCTCGCGGCGACCCTCGAGGGGCCCGTTCCCGAGGCGCCCCCGCCGAACCCCGCGGTGCGGGGCGCCGCCGGGGCCGACGCGGGGACTGAGGCGACCGTGGTGACCTCGGACTGCCCGCCGGTGACGTCGGCGGGCCGCCGGTCGGGGCGCGTGCGGAGGAAGACGGGGGCGCGGAGGTTGCCGTCCGAGGTCCACTCCGCGAACTGCACCTCGACGACGAGCTCCGGCTCCACCCAGGTGATGGGGGCGTTCCCGTTCGTGGAGAACGCGGACTTCGAGGACGGCGCCTCGGCGAACGGCATGGTGGCCCGCTCGAGCGGGCGCAACCGCTCGAGCAGCTCGCGCAGCGTGCGGTCCGTGAAGCCGCTGCCGACCCGTCCGGCCGGGATGAGCCGACGCTGTTCGTCGTACTGCCCGACCACCAGCGCGCCGAACGAGTCGCCACGCCCGCCGTTCCCAGCGGTATAGCCGCCGACGACGAACTCCTCGCTCGGGCGGTTCTTGATCTTGAGCCAGTTCCGCGAGCGACGCCCCGGCTCGTAGAGGCTGTCCCGCTGCTTCGCGACCACGCCCTCCAGGCCCAGGGCCTCTGCCCCGCGGTACGCCGACTCGCCGTCGCGCTCGAAGTGGTCGAGGTACTGGACGCGGCCCGAGGTGAGGAGCACGCGCGCGAGCGTCTCCTTGCGCAGCCACGCGGGCACCCTCGTGAGGTCGTAGCCATCGAGGTACGGGAGGTCGAACGCGTAGAAGACGACGGGGTTGCGGGCGTCCGCCTCGCGCACCTGGGTGGGGTCGGTCAGCCCAAGGCGTTGCTGCAGGGCCTCAAACGAGGGGCGCCCCGCGGCGTCGAAGGCGACGATCTCACCATCGAGGACGGCGCCGGCCACGGGCTGCCGCGCGAGGGCACTCGTGAGCGCGGGGTACTGCGGGGCGATCTCGTTGCCGCGCCTCGATCGGATCGAGACGCGCGCCGGCTCGATCGAACGGTCGATGGTGACGACGGCGCGAACGCCATCGAGCTTGGGCTCGAAGATCCACTCGGGATGCGAGAAAGGCCGCTCGGAGAGGCCCGCCTGCATCGGTTCGAGTGCGGCGGGGAGGGGCGCCGGGCGCGCGCCCGGCAGCTCGTGGGGACGGAGCGGCGCACGAGGGCGGCTGCGATCCGGGAGGTGCCCGGCCTGCAGGTCCTCGATGCTGAGGCCGCAGATGACCGAACGGTCCTCGGCAATGAGGTCGTGCGCCGGGTCGGCGTAGTCGTCGCGGTGCTTGATCGCGAGCCACGACTGCGGATCCTGCGCGGTCTTCACGAGGGTCCACGATCCCTTGAGCTTCCGCCCACGGAAGGTCACCGAGATCTTCCCGGCGGCGAGGCCCTCGAACATGCGGCGCTCGGCCTCGGCGCGGTCGTGGAAGGAGAGCTGCCCGCCTTCGTCGGGTGAGTACGTGCCGTTGTCCCAGACGATGACCTCGCCGGCGCCGTACTGGCCCTTCGGGATGATCCCCTCGAACCAGGCGTAGTCCAGCGGGTGGTCCTCGGTCATGACGGCCAGCCGCTTCTCGGCGGGGTCCGTGGAGGGGCCACGGGGGATTGGCCACGACTTCATGGTGCCGCCGAACTCGAGGCGCACGTCGTAGTGCATGCGCGTCGCGCGGTGCTTCTGCACAACGAAGGTGAGCGCGCCCTCGATCAGGAGGACGAAGTCCCAAGGATTGGTGCGCGCGCCCGCGGCGGGCTGGAACTGCCCCATCACGCCCTTGAACTTGTTCGAGATG
>CADEHD010000132.1 GCA_902827055.1 uncultured Chloroflexota bacterium
ACGGCGCCGATGATGTCGTGCAGCGCGCCACTGTCCTCGAGCTCCCGCCGGTTCATCTCGTACTGCAGGGCGCGGTCCAGCACGTTGGCGTACGGGTCGTGCGCCATCGTGGAGCGCACGCCGAAGTAGTCGCGGTACATGGTGTCGATGTACACCTCGTCCAGCACGAGGTGCGTGACGACGCCAGCCATGAAGGCGCGGGTCATCTCGTGCAGGCGCGCCTGGTCGCGCAGGTCGGGGTACTGCTCGAGCATCCGAGCCACTGAGTCCTGCATGTCCAGGCACTCGAGGTCGAAGAAGTGCGTGTGGATGCGGTCGCGCCGTGTCAGGACGCGGATGTCAGGTGCGGTCGCGCCGAGGTAGAAGAGGCCGCGCTGGGCATCAATCGCCGGCGCGCGAAGCTGCTCCGCGATGATCCGCGCTCGCGTCATGTGCTGCCCCAGCGACGGCACGGCTAAGCCTCCTCGAGGCGCGGCGCGACCGCGACGAGGCGCTCCACGAGCGCGTCGCGCAGCGTCCCGGCCGCGCCGGCAGGCCGCTGGCGGTGCCCGATGATGCAGTTCGTCGAGACCATGATCACGTCGAGCATGCGGAGCCTGTTGGCGCGCAGCGTCGTGCCGGTCTCCGAGCCCTCGATCAGGATGTCGGCGTCTTCAGGCACGAACCCCTCGGAGGCGCCGTTGATCGGGATGACCGTGTACCGCCCGAGGTGCCGGTCGCGCGCGTAGCGGTCGGCCAGGGCGACGTACTCGGAGGCCACGCGGATCGCCCTCCCTGGGTCGTTACGTCGCCAATATGCCACTGCGTCCTCGATCGTCTCGGCCGGCACATCCTCGGAGACCACGGCCCCGAGATCGTACCGCGAACGGCCGAGGTCGCCGAGCTCGATAGCAGGTGACGAGGGGAACGACGCCTGGTGCGCGGCAAGCCAGTCGCGCCCGGTCAGGGCGAGGTCGAACAACCCGAGGGCGACCGCGCGCGGCATGTCCTGCGGGCGCATCACCTTGACTTCGACGGCCGCGAGGTCTGGCGTCGTGGGCCGTGGGCGGCGTACCGCGGCCGACTCGGTGTAGCCCTCGAACGTGATGCCCGCCGCCTCCAGCGCCGCGACGGTGTGCCGCTGCGCGTGGCCATCGGGAACGGCGATGCGCAGGCCCTCTCCAGTGCGAGGTGGGATGCCTCGCGGGCCGGGACGCACGGCCAGCGGCGCGGGCTCGACGAACCCGCTTCCGGCGACGCCCGCGGGCAGCCTGAGCAGCAGCGACAGCGCGACTCCCAGGTCGCGACCGGACAGCGCGGCGCGGTTGCCGATGAGCCACGCGGGCCCCTCGTGCACGGTGACGAGCGGCGCCAGCCCCTCCGCGAGCGCGTCGGCCTCGGGCAGCAGCGCGAGCTCGGCGTCCTCGGGGAGCCACGCCTGGGGCTGGCCCCAGACGTCCAGCACTCGATACGAGGGGATGCGCGCCCGGTTCAGCCAGCGCTCGGCGAGCGCGGGGAACTCGGTGGTCACGCGCACTGTGCGGGCTGCTGCGAGCTCCTGGAGGTCGGTGCCGGGAGGGCCCGCGAGCACGAGGCGGGTGGCACCGATGTCGAGGGGGCGCACCAGCACGAGCGACTCTCGCGGGTGTCGTGCCAGCAACTCGTCGACGCCCGATCGGGTCGCGATGCCAAGGTCGTACTGGCCAACCGCGACCTGGATCGGGATGTCGCGATCCGAGAACACGCGGACATCGATGCCGTCCACGCCCTCGACGCCGAAGCGGTACGTGCGCGCGCCCTCGCGGTAGCCGGGTACGTCGAGGTTGGCTTGCTGCAGCCGCTCGGCGAGCGGGACACGGAGGTCGCCGCGCGGGAGCGCGACTCGCACGGCGGTGCGGCGGGTCGTCATTGCGAATGCCCGCGGCGGCGTCGCGGCCCGCGCGCGGGCACCAGGGCCGCCAGCCCCAGGAGGTCGGCGCCGAAGCCAGAGGCGGCGGCCGGTGCGCCGCCGATGGCCTCGCAGAGGTGGTCGTACCGGCCGCCAGCGACACACTCACGGTCCTGCGCCACCAGGCGGAAGGTGACGCCGCTGTAGTACTCCAGGTTCCGCGCGGTCGCCGGGACCACCCGGTACGGCGTGTCCAGCTCGTCGAGGGCGGTCGTGACCCGCTCGAGTTCGTCGAGCGCCTCCACCACCTCGGGCACGGCGACGCCGAGGGTGGCGCGCAGGTTCGCGATGTAGGCGGCGGAGTCGCCGTTGACGCCAAAGAGGAGTCGCAGCGCGGAGCTGCCCTGCGGGTACCGCTCGAGGAGGTCGTCCGCGACCGTCCCCTCGCCGGAGAGCAGGCGGTCGTACGCCTCGACCTGTGCCCGTCGGTCGAGCCCCGCAGCCTCGAGGGCGGCGCGCACGAGGCCGGCGTGCGCGATCTCCACGGCGACGCCATCGATGCCCAGCGCCTGCAGGAGGCGGAGCGCGAGGCGAATCAGCTCGGTGTCGCCCTCGGGGGGCGCGACGCCGAAGGACTCGACGCCGCATTGCCAGATCTCGCGGTCGATGCCTTCGGGCTCGAATCGGTACACGGGCTGGACGTAGGCCAGGCGCGCGGTGGCCTCGGGCAGCGCGCCCTCCGAGGCCTGCTCGACGAACCAGCGCGCGGCCGCCACGGTGGCGTCGGGGCGCAGGACAACGCGCTCGCCGCTCCACCCGTCCCAGTCGAGGAACGAGTAGACCCGGTCGAGCAACTGCGGTGACAGGGCGCCGCTCGACGTGTAGAGGTGCAGCGGCTCCACGGTCGGCGTGCGGATCTCGAGGTAGCCCGCGCGCTTCGCCACGTCGAGAAACACGCGCTCCACAGCACGGAACGTGGCCATCGCGGACGGACCGAGGTCACGCATGCCACTCACGCGGCTGGCGGGCTCGGCGCTGTCGCCAGGCTCGGGGCTCTCGAGGTTCGGGTCAATCATGTACTGCTCGCCATCCCGGGAACGCCCTCGCGCTCGGTGCGCGCTTCGGGCTGTCGGACACAAGAAAAAGCCGCGACGGTGGCCGTCGCGGCGGGGCTGTATGCGGGCTGCTGGCGAACCAGCTAGCTGCGAAGCGCGCGCGACGGCCTGACATGCCCGGCATGGGCGTGTCCATGATGCTCGTGGCCGGTGCCGATGGTGCGCACTCGCATGCCCCGAGGGTATGCGGGGCGCTGGAACGGGTCAATCCGGGGACGCCCCCACGAGTCCGTGCCGCCGCAGGTGCGCCAGCAACTGGGGCGCAGTCGGTTGATCCGGATCCACGGCCTCCGCGGCCCACCCCGACCGGCGCGCGGCCTCGACGTTGACCGGCGCGTCGTCGAAGAAGAGCGTGCGCCCGGGCGGGACACGCACGGCGGCCGAGAACGCCTCGAAGATCCGCGGGTCGGGTTTTGCCACGCCGAGCAGGTGACTGGCGTGGCGATACCGCAGGCGCGCCACGGTGGGGTATTCAGCGGTGCCATCGAGGCGCGCCCAGTGCGCCGGATTCGTGTTCGACAGCGCCCCGGTTGTGGCACCGGCGGACTCGACGGCGTCGACGACGGCCCCGACGCCGTCGTACTCGAGGCCGGACCAGGCGTCGAGGATCAGGGCAATATCAGCGGGGACGTACGCGCCCCCGGAGGCCGCCGCGAGGCGCCGCTGGTATTCGGCGCTGGTCAGCGCGCCGAGCTGATACGCCTCGCCGAGCGCGACCCGGGCGCGGTCGAAGGCATCACCGGTCCGCCCTCGATGCGGCGCGAGTCCCGCCAACTGAAGGGCCTCTGCCCAGCTCTGAGCGATCTGGACGAGCACTCCTCCGAGGTCGAACACCACGATGTCATAGGCGGTGCTCGCCACCTCAGTTGCCGCGCAGCGTGGTTACGTCACCGGCGGCGTACGCCTCGACGCGGCCGTCCGAGTGGCGGATCACGAGTTCGCCATGCGCCGAGACGTCGACGGCTTCACCCTCGACGATGCCCCCGGGGGTCGCGAGGCGAACCCGCTGTCCCAGCGTCGCGAGCCGTTGCCGCCACGCCGCCAGGGCCGCGGCGGGGTCGACCTCGATCGCTGCGGCCCAACGGCCGATCGCGCGCGACAGCGCGCCGAGCAGCGCCTCGAGGGTGGGTGGCTTCGCGCCGGCCCCCTCGATGCTGGTCGCCAGCGCTGCCAGTTCGTCGGGGAGTGGCGCTGCGCGCACGTTGATGCCGATGCCGAGGAACACGTCCCGGCCTCCGACCGCGGCTGGACGCGACTCGGCGAGGACGCCACACAGCTTGCGAGGGCCGTCCGGCCCCAGGTGTTGCACGTCGTTCGGCCACTTGAGCACGGTCGCCAGGCCGGAGGTCTCGAGGATGGCGTCGCCGGCCGCGAGCGCCCCCGCGAGCGCGTACAGCGGGGCGTCGGCGGCGCTCGCAGCACGCAGGTGGTACGTGGCGTACAGCCCGGTCGATGCGGCCGAGAGCCATGTCCGGCCCTGTCGACCTCGTCCCGCCGATTGCTCGCCGGCGACGTACACCGTGCCTGGTGCGCCGCCCGCGACCGCGCCCGCGCGGGCGTCGTCCATGGTGGAGGTCGTCGACTCAACGAAGCGGATCTCGCGGCCCACGTCCGTGGTCAGGTCCTGGGGCGACATGCGGAGGACGGACCGGTACGCAACGAGGTCGAAGGGCACGTACTCGCCTCGGGGCTGGACGAGGGGTGGAACGCTCAATGGGCGGGAGACGGGGCCCGCGGCAACTCGCGGGCGCCGATGTCGAGTGGCGCACGCTCGATGAGGCCGCGGAGCAACAAAGGGCATAAAGAGACACAAAGGAAAGGGCGCCCCGGCCGAGGCCGGGACGCCCAAAGAGTCGGACGAAGGCAGTGTGCCTAGCCCGCCCAAACCTCTTAGGAACGAACCTCCGAGGAGATGCTGGGCCTCCGGCTCACCACCGTCCGACTACTATCGTCTACCACTTAGCATCACCTCCTTTCACTGCACCGGACGTTATCGGGTCCGGCCGCGATCGTCAACCTGCTCATGTCAGTGATCAGTTCCGCCGGCGCACGGCGA
Source organism: uncultured Chloroflexota bacterium (assembly GCA_902827055.1). Taxonomy (GTDB): domain Bacteria; phylum Chloroflexota; class Dehalococcoidia; order UBA2979; family UBA2979; genus RBC038. Next base: position 5,039 of record CADEHD010000132.1, read on the forward strand.
CTCGCGGCGTCCGCTAGTCGTCGGTGAGCACGGGCTCGATGTCGGAGCCGCACGACGAGCACTTTGTGGCGTCCACCGGCACCTCGGACTTGCAGTACAGGCACTCGGTGGTGCCCTGCGCGCGCATCTTGAACAGCCCCGCCACCGACATCGCCTTGACGAGCCCGAAGAGCACGCCAGCGACGATCACGAAGTTCACCAGCGAGGTGAGGAGCCGCCCGTACTCGATCACGCCGTCGCCCACGGTGAACGTGAGGCCATCGAAGTTCGGCTGCCCGAACACGGCCGCGATGAAGTTCATCAGCACGCCCTCGACCAGGGCGTCCACCACGCCGGAGAACGCCAGCGCCAGCACCACGCCGATGGCAAGGTCGAGCGCGTTTCCGCGCAGCGCGAACGCGCGGAACTCTCGAAGCAGTCCGTTCATGATGCCCTCCATAGTCGCCCGGTCAGCACCGCGACTGTCACCCAGCGCTGACCTAGTCGCAAGCGCTCCGGGCCGGAGGTCACCCCGAGACGCGCGGCTACTCGGTCACGGCGTTGACGGCAGTCGCGGTCGCCTGCACCAGGAAGTCGATGTCATCCTCGGAGCTCACGAGGGGTGGCGCGAACACGAGCTGATCGCCGACGAACCGGGTGATCACCTGGCCGTGCTCGCGGAGGTGGCGCGCGACGCGACCGCCGACGCCCTCGGTCGCGTCGTACGCCTCGTTGGTGGTGGCGTTGCGAACCAGCGAGAGCCCCGCGATCAGGCCGAGGCTGCGGATGTTCGTCACGTGCGGGTGGTCGCCGAGCGCGGCGCGCAGGCCCGCATCGAGGCGTGCGCCGAGCACCGCAGCGCGCTCCACCAGGTGCTCGTCCTCGAAGATCTGCAGGTTGCGCAGCCCGACGGCCGAGGCCGCGGGGTGCGCGCTGTTGGTGTAGGCGTGCATGAACCGGGCGTCCGGCGGGAGGTCGAGCAGGGCCTCGTGAATCTCGTGGGACACGAGGAACGCGCCCATGGGGATGTACGCCGAGGTGATCGCCTTCGCGAGGCTCAGGATGTCGGGCTGGACGCCCCAGTGCTCCAGGGCGAACCACTTGCCGGTGCGCCCGAACCCGGTAATCACCTCGTCTGCGATGAGCAGCACCTCGTAGCGGTCGCAGATCTCGCGGACGCGTGGCCAGTACTCGGGAGCCGGCGTCCACACGCCACCAGCGCCCTTGACGGGCTCTCCGATAAACGCCGCCACGGTGTCGGGGCCCTCGCGGAGGAT
>CADEHD010000133.1 GCA_902827055.1 uncultured Chloroflexota bacterium
GAGCAGTGGCTGCCGGTCCTGCTGCACAACTTCGACGACGACGAGCCCGAGGTGCGCGCCGCCGCGGCCACCGCGTCCGGTCAGCTCCTCATGGAGGAGGCGATCGATGCCCTCCTGACGCTGGTGGACGACAGCGACCAGGAAGTGGGCGTCGCGGCCGTGAAGGCCATTGGCGAGATCGCCGGGGAAGGCGCCGAGCGCGTTCTCGCGGACCTCATGGGCCGCCAGGAGTCGCACATCCGCGACGCTGCGCGCGAGGCGCTGATCGCCGCGCAACTCATCGGCGTCGACTACATCGAGACCGAGGACGACGCCTGATGGCGCGTGGGCCGGGCTCGCGAGGGCAGCAGGTGCGGGAGGCGGTCTCCGCCGGGGGCGTCGTCTACCGAGTGCGGGACGGGCGCATCGAGATCGTCCTCGTGGCCCGCCCTGTGACGAACCTCTGGGCGCTGCCGAAGGGCACGCCGGAGGCCGGTGAGAGCATCGAGCAGACTGCCATCCGTGAGGTAGCCGAGGAAACGGGCCTCGAGGTCGAGATCGTCGAGCCGCTGGTCCGCATCTCGTACTCGTTCCAGCTCTCGGAGGGGCGCGTCCAGATCGACAAGGTGGTGCATCACTACCTCTTGCGGGCGACCGGCGGCGATGTGAACCTCCACGACCACGAGTACGACCTGGTTGGCTGGTACGGCGTGCCCGAGGCGCTCCGGCTGATGACGTACGAGAACGAGCGCGGCGTCGTGGAGCGGGCGGGCGTGCGGCTCGAGGAGCTGGTGGTGGAGAGAGGGTCGGCATGACTCGGACGCGACCCGTCGTCGTGACCCGTGGCCAACTGGTGGTCCTCCGGGAGAAGCACATCGACGACGCCGAGCGCGACTACGGGTGGAGACGCGACGAAGAGCTCGCCGAGTACGACGCCGCGCGCCCCATCTCGATGTCGCTGCGGTCCTACATCCAGACCGTCTCCGACGAGCTGGCGCACCCGAGCCCGTACCGGCGGACGTACGCAATCGAGGACGCCGCCAACGAGCGGCACATCGGCAACGTGATGTACTACGGCTACGAGCGCGAGCGCCAGCAGACAGAGCTTGGGATCACCATCGGTGACCGCGAGTACTGGTCGCGGGGCTACGGCACGGACGCCGTGCGGACGATGGTGCGCCACCTGTTCGGCACGCTGCGGCTGCGCAAGGTGTACCTCCACACGCTCACCTGGAACGACCGAGCGCAGGTCGCGTTCCGTCGCGCGGGCTTTAAGGACGTCGCGCAGGTGCACCGGGCCGGGTACGACTTCGTCCGCATGGAGCTCACGCGCGAGGAGTTCGAGGAGCAGGAGTCGCGCGAGGCGGGCGCCTGAGCATCCCCCATCCGAGGCCATGCGTTCGTCATCGAACTGCCAGCAGCCAGCGCCGCCGGATCCCCTCGAAGGTTGACGTAATGCGCACGCGAATCAGGCGAGTCCGCTAACCTCCCCGGCAGCGCGTCATAAGGACGACGCAAGGAGAGCGGGGGATGCATGCAGATTACGCGTGAGGTTAGCCTCAAGGACGCCGTCGAGATCATCCAGGGGTTCCTCGACCACCTGTCCGACGGGTCGGTCGCCGTGGGCGACAACGAGGTGAAGCTCGATCACATGGTGACGATCGAGTTCGAGATCCAGTCGACGACGAACGAGCTCGAGCTGGAGTTCGAAATCAAGTGGAAGGTGCCGAAGCCCGCAGCAGCGCCGGCATCGAGTGGTCGGGCCAGCGGCGGTTCGAGCGCGAGCTCGGCCGGAGGGCAGAGCTCCTCGAGCGCCGCGTCCGAGGCAGCCACGCCAGCCTCGGTAGGCGCCGGCTCCTAGCCCCGGCGCGCCGGAACCAGGCACACCACGAACGGCCGCCCTCGAGGCGGTCGTTCTGATCTCGGCGCGAAACACATGGGGGCTGGCCAGTAACTCGGGCGAAACGAAAGGACCGCCGGAATCCCGGCGGTCCTTTGCGATGTCGGGTCCGAGGCGCAGGTGCGCCGCGAATCGAGCTAGCGGGTGACGACGCCACGGCCGGGGACATCGATGTCCGGGGCCGGGGGAGCCGGGTTCGCGAGCCCGGCCATGAGGGTCGGGACCTTCTCGCGGAGCTGGTCGATCGTCCACATGCCGACGCTGGTAATCGTGCGGAGCGGGCTCTCCTCGTGTCCGATGGCAACGTTGCCGCCGGAGACGTGGAAGATCTTGCCGTTGATGTTCCAGGCCTGGTCGGTGCAGAGGTACGTGATCACCGGGGCGACCACGTCCGGGCCGCGGAGGTCCGTGACCGCTCGAGCCTGGACGGCGATGCCGGCGCGGGCGCGGAGCTGAGTCGCGGACTCCGGGATGGACTGCGTCATGCGGGTGTTGGCACCCGGGGCGATCGTGTTCGCGGTGACGCCGTAGCGGCCCAGGTCGCGAGCGAGGCACTTGCCCATGCCCGCGATGGCGGCCTTCGCTGCGCCGTAGTTCGCCTGCCCGGCGTTCCCGTTGAGGCCGGAGCCCGAGGAGAAGCCGATGATGCGACCGAAGCGCTGCTGGCGCATGAGGATCGAGGCTGGCTTGGCGACGTTGAAGTAGCCGTCCAGGTGGACCGCGATGACCGCGTCCCACTCCTCCTTGGCCATGTTGAAGACCATGCGGTCGCGGAGGATGCCCGCGACGTGGACGACGCCGTCGATGCGGCCCCACGTGTCCACGCACTGCTTGATGAGGTTCTCACCACCCTCGACGGTGGCGATGCTGTCGAAGTTGGCGACAGCCGTTCCACCAGCCTCGGTGATGATCTTGACCGTGTCAGCGGCCGGCCCCTGGTCGGCGCCCGAGCCGTCGACGTTCACGCCGGGGTCGTTGACCACGACGTTGGCGCCATGCGCCGCGAGGGACTTCGCCACGGCCTGACCGATGCCTCGGCCGGCGCCGGTGACGACGATGTTGCGTCCCGTCAATGCTGCCATAGTTCGTTGGCCTCTCTGCCTACAGCGCCTGGGCCGGCGTGTCGCGGCCGGGGATCTCGATGTCGGCGGCCGGCGGAGCCGGGTTGTTGGCGCCGACCATCAGGACGTTCTGCATGCCGTCGTTGAGTTCGGTCATCGTCCACACGCCGGGCTTGAAGATCGTCTTGTAGGCGATCGGGTGCGTGCCGACGGAGACGTTGTTGCCGTTGACGTGGAAGATCTGGCCGTTGATGTTCCAGGCCTCGTCCGTGCAGAGGTAGGCAACCATCGGAGCGATGAGCTCCGGGCCGCGCAGGCCGCTGAAGAGGCTCTCCTCCACCGGGGCGGCGGAGGCGGCGCCGGTGATGCCCGCGCGCGAGCGGAGCTGCCGAGCGCTGTCCGGGACCGACTGCGTCATGCGGGTGGCGGCACCCGGGGAGATCGAGTTCACGGTGACGCCGTAGCGGCCGAGGTCCTTGGCGACGACGCGGGTGAGGCCCGCCACGCCTGCCTTGGCGGCGCCGTAGTTGGCCTGGCCCGTGTTGCCGATCAGGCCGGACGTGGAGGTCCAGTTCAGGATGCGGCCGTAGCGCTGCTGGCGCATCAGGACCGAGGCGGGCTTGATCGTGTGGAACTGTCCGGTGAGGTGGACGTCGATAACGTCGCGCCACTCCTCGGCAGCCATGTTGAAGATCATGCGGTCGCGGAGGATGCCCGCGACGTTGCAGAGGATGTCGATGCGCCCCCAGGTGTCGACAGCCTGCTTGATCATGTTCTCGCCACCGGCCTCGGAGGAGACGGAGTCGTAGTTGCCCGCGGCCTCGCCGCCAGCAGCCTTGATCTCCGCGACGACCTGGTCGGCGGGACCGTTGTCGTGACCGGAGCCGTCGACGTTGACGCCCGGGTCGTTCACCACGACCTTCGCGCCCTCCTTGGCGAGGTACTTCGCCACCTCGGCGCCAATGCCACGGCCAGCGCCCGTGACGACGGCAATCTTGCCGTCCAACGCACCCATGAGCCTGTTCCTTCCTGCGACCCTGTCGGGTCATCTTGCTACCAGCACTGCCTGAAGTCGGCGCAGGCGTTACGCCTCGAACCTGCCGCCGCGGCAGGCGAAGCGCGTCGCCAACTGGCTTCGGGGGCCGTGGCCTCGGTGCTCAGCGCGTGGAATCGCCGTGTGCCGGGCTGACCAGCGGCGAACGATATCGGTGCGAATCTGGCATGTCAACGAACGAGCGACATCCGCTCCACGGGGCGACACAGCACGACCCAGGGCCGCCCACTCTGCAGCGCGCCGGTACCACGACGCGCGCGTCGTCGATGGAACGGCGACGTATCGCGAGCTGACCCGGGTCATGGGCGCGACGAAGGCACCGAGGACGGTGCAGACCTGGAGACCGAGACGACGGGCGTGCGCAACCGGGGCGCTGCGCCCGCGCGACCTTACGAGTGGGTGAGCGCCTGCAGGTGTGGGTGATCTTCGGGGCGGCCCTGGAACTCGGGCATGCCCTCCGCGTGGCGGCGGCGACGAGTCTCGGCCTGCTGCTGCCAGATGTGTTCGATGTCGGACGGCACGTCGTGGTACAGCGGGTCGGCCAGCTTGGTGCCACCCGTGCGGTCGATGGGCCAGAAGCGACCGCTCTTGAGGGCCGCGATCAAGTCCTCCTCCGTGCGGATGTCCGCATCGAAGTAGGTCGCGGTCTTCCCGAGGTCCTTCAGCTCATGGGCGTCGTCGGCGCCGGTGCCGGGCATGCCCATGTTCTGCATGACCGTGAGGGAGAACGTGTTCTCCTTCAGGACCCCGCGGCCGTTCGCCACCTCGATGCCGACTCCGAATCGGTACAGCGGGTTGCTCTCGGCCTTGAGGAGCGCTGCGAGGTTGTCTTCTTCCTTGTCCCAGCGCCAGGGCATCTGCCGCCGGTAGGGGTGGGCAACGATCATGCAGCCGCCGCGCTTATACACGTGGCCGGCCAGCTCCCAGGCGCGGTGCATGCCGAAGATGTACTCGTGGAGGCCGAAGCACACCACGTGCCCGTCCTCGGTGTTCAGCTCCATCGCGCGCAGGACCACGATGTCCTCGTGGCGCTTCTGGAGGTCGCGCCACTGCTGCTCGTCCCAGGCCCAATCGTGCTCGGTCATCACGACCAGGTCCAGGCCGACCTCCTTGGCGCGGTCGACGGCCTCATCCGGGGTGAGGAACGAGTCCCAGGAGTTGGGGTGGGTGTGCGTGTGGAGACCTACGAGCATGGCGCCTCGATGTGTGCGTGCCGCTCGGAGCTGTCCGATGCGGCCGCCCGAATGGGCGGGACTTGCCTTGAGCGAAAGGGGCGGCCGGGGCCGCCCCTTTCGTAATCATCGCACGACCGTTCTCATCGAGCAGCCTCGAATCGAACAGATCCGGCGCCTGGTCAGATGCGACTAGGCGTCTGCGGTCAGGACCACGGTACCGGTCGTCGAGAGCGAGCCACCGGTGCCGTTGACCACGGCGACCTTGGCGTTCGTCTGGCGACCGGGGAGGCCGACACCCGGCTCCTCGGCGGTGCCGGCGAGCTGCCGCTGCGCCTCGACGAGCAGCATCATGCCGTACATGCCGGAGTGGCTGAACGACAGGCCACCACCGTTGGTGTTCACCGGGAACTTGCCGCCCGGGCGAGCGTTGTCGCCAGCCCAGAGCGAGGTGCCCTCGCCGCGGCGCGTGAGGCCGAGCATCTCGGCGGTCACACCGGCGGTGTAGGTGAACGAGTCGTAGATCATCGCCATTTCCATGTCGTTCGGGCCCAGGCCTGCCATCTTGTAGGCGCGGGCCGAGGACACGGAGGCGGACGTCCGCGAGAAGTCCTCCATGGCGAGCATGCTCGAGTGGCTCATCGCCTCACCGGCACCAGCGACCCACACCGGCTTGCGGCGGAGGCTCTTGGCGACGGCAGCCGAGGCGACGATCACCGCGCCACCGTGGTCGGTGACGAGGCAGACGTCGAGCAGGTTGAGGGGCCACGAGATGACGCGCGAGTTGAGCACGTCCTCGATGGTGATGGGACCACCGTTGGGGTTGGTCTCCTTCGAGTGCATGACGGCCTTCGGGTTGAGGGTCGCCCACTCGCGGGTGACGACGGCGATCTGGGCGAACGCCTCCTTCGACACGCCGAACTGGTGCATGTAGCGGTTCATGGCGTGCGAGTAGCTGGAGGGCGCACCCGCGAGGCCGAACGGAGCCTCGAACTGGGAAGCCGGCGCCCACGGGTCGAGCTGACCGCGGGTACCACCGGTGCCCTTGCCCATGCGGCGACCGCCGGAGTATCCCGACTCGCCGTGCGAGATGACGGC
>CADEHD010000134.1 GCA_902827055.1 uncultured Chloroflexota bacterium
GTTCGAAGGCGTCGATGGCGTCAACTTCCGCGTGCAGGACGGCACGGTGCTGACGTTCCGCCTCGAGGTCAACGGGCAGCTCATCGACACCGACCGGATCTTCCTCGGCGGGGCGGGGGTACATCCCGCACACAACCCCCTCCGCATCCCCGTCTAGCGCGACGAGCCGGGGCCGCGACTCGAGTGGTCGCGGCCCCGTCCACGCCCGACGCCCCGCGACGCCCCGCTACGCTGGGCGCATGACGCCCCACTCCGTCCCCGCCCCCTCACCAGCCGACCTCGCCCCCTTGCTGCAACTGGCCACCGACATCGCCCTCGAGTGCGGCGAGTTGCTGCGCACGGCTGGACCACCTCGCGCCGTCGAGCAGAAGAGCAGCACCGTCGACCTCGTCACGGAGCTCGACCGGCGCGTCGAGCGGCACATCGTGGAGCGGTTGCGTGCGACGCGGCCCGACGACGGACTCCTCGGCGAGGAGGGCGCCACCCGCGATGGCACGTCGGGCGTGCGCTGGCTCATCGATCCGATCGATGGCACCACGAACTTCGTCTACGGCTACCCCGGCTTTGCGATCTCCATCGGAGCCGAGGTGGACGGGACGCCGGTACTGGGCGTGGTCCACGATGTCCTGCTCCGCGAGACCTTCAGCGCGATCCAGGGCGGCGGCGCCACCCTCAACGCCATGCCGATCCGAGTGAACGCGCTGGCGGACCTGTCGACGGCCCTCGTGGGGACGGGCTTCAGCTACGGCGCCCAGACTCGGGAGGCGCAGGCGCGAGCGCTGCGCCACGTCCTCCCCGCCGTCCGCGACATCCGACGCCGGGGCGCCGCGTCGCTCGACCTCTGCTGGGTCGCATGCGGGCGGCTGGATGCCTATTTCGAGGGGGACATCGGCGGCGCGTGGGACATCGGCGCGGGCAGCGTCGTTCTCCGGGAGGCTGGCGGCCTCATCACCAGCCTCGACGGCGGCCCCCCAGCGCCTCCCGCGCTCCTCCTCGCGACGAACCCGGCGCTCTATGAGACGTTCCGCGCGCTCCTGGAACGGGCGCACGCCGACTAACTCTGCGGTCCGGTGAGCGCCCGACGCCGCGCGGGAAGCCCGAGGCACCCCACGCTCAGCGGATCCCCGTGTCGTAGGCGATCGAGACGGAAGCCCGCCCACCGACTGGCACGGTGACCTCCACCGACGCTGCCGAGGGCAGTCGCCCGGGCCCCGGGAGCTGCGGCTCGATCACGTAGCGTCCCGCCGCGAGGTCGATGCTGAAGCGCCCATTGGCGCCGGACTGGGCGCGCGCCACCGTCGAGCCAGCGGCGTTCCGCACCACCAGCGTCGCCTCGTACGGGCGGTCCGGGCAGGGCTGGTCGGCCCGCACGACGGGACACATCGGCCCGAGCGTCACCATGCCATCGATGCCGGTCTGGCTGCGCACCGCCGGGCGATCCACGACGACCTGCGCGCGGTAGTCGAACGGCTTGATCTCCTTGCCCGCGACCGGCTCTGGCGTCACCGCCAGGAGCGTGACCTCGAACCCCCCGAGCATCACGCGCGCCGGCTCGACGCCACGCAGCGTCACAGACTCCCGCAGCGCCTGCGCCCCGTCCCAGAGGTTGAACACCGCGGTCACGCTGCCCGCTCGGACGCACGTCACATCGACCGGGCACCGCGAGTCCTCGACGACCGCCTCGAGGATCAGCGTGGCGGGTGTCCCGGCGAGCTGCACCTCGATGGTCGGGCGCAGCTGCACCGGCTGCCCGAGGGAGATCGTGCGCCCCGCCGGGGGCGGGGCAGGCGACGGCGGCCCGGGGGCGGCCGTCGAGGTCCGCGCCGCCACCACCGAGGGCGTGGCGCTGGCCGTGGCCGTCGCGCCTGGCGTCCGCGTTGGCGCGGGCCCGGGTGAGGTGGTCAGCTGCAGCGAGGGTGGGCGTACCGGAGTGCCGGTCGGCGTCGACGACGGCAGGGTCACGGCCGCCTCGGGCGGTGCGAAGCAGCCAGTCACCAGGGCCGCCGCGAGCAGCAGCGCCAGCGCTCCGACGCGCGTCGGCACCGGTCTAGTCCGCATACGCTCGGCCATGGAGTCGACGCACACGCCCCAGCAGCATCTGCCGCAGTGCCGCCGCGACGCCGACGCCAACGACGAACCCGCCGACGTGCGCCTCCCAGGCGACGCCAGGATCGGTCACCGCGAACTGCCCGAGGAACCACAGCCCCAGGAACAGCGCCGCCGGGACCGGGACGAGTACCACGAACACCAGCGAAAGCACCGTGTGGCGTGGGTACAGCACGAGGTAGGCCCCGAGCACCGCCGCGATCGCGCCCGACGCTCCGATGAGCGGATCGGTAGCGCTTGGATGTGCCATCACGAACGCCAGCGTCGCTCCGAGCCCACCGATGAGGTACAGCAGCGCGTACCCCACGTGCCCGAACGCCTCCTCGACGTTGTTCCCGAACACCCAGAGAAACCACATGTTGCCCGCGAGGTGAATCAAGTTCCCGTGCAGGAAGAAGGAGACGAGGACAGACAGCGCCAGTCGCTTCTGCGGGAAGATCGGTGGCGACGCGACGCTCGACGCGCAGTCTCCCGACCGGATCTGCGCGATGTTCAGCGGCTCGCCGGTGGTGAGCTCGCAGGCAATGGCCGCGTGGCGAAACGTGAACTGCATCCCCTCCTGCTCGCTCGTCGGCTGCAGGACGAAGAACACGAGGACGTTCGCGGCGATCACCAGGAGCGTCAGCAGCGGGGTGATGCGCGTCGGATTGACGTCGCGGATGGGGAACACGCGTCACTCCGATCTGGGGGGTGCGATCGACTCTAGCAGCGCCTCTGGGTGGGCGCCGCCGTGCCTCGGCGGGCGCATATGCCGAGGGGGACCGCTCGCGCGATCCCCCTCGGACCGGGTCACCGCGACGCGGCACCCGTCGATGTGCGGTCGGGCCTTACGAGACCTTGGCGAGCTTCGGCGCCGTGGCCTTGCCATTCACGACGCTGCGGAGCGTCGCCGAGGCGGTGAACTTCGGAGCCTTCGAGGCGGGCACCTTGATCGCCTCACCCGTGCGCGGGTTCCGGGCCTGGCGCGCCTTGCGCTGCACGCGGCTGAACTTGCCCAGGCCGGGGTAGCTGACGTCGTCGCCCTTCTTCACGGAGGCCTGGATCACGTCGCGGAAGCTATCGAGGACCTTCTCGACCTCGCTCTTGGAGAGGGTCGTGCCCGCGTTCGCGGCCACCTGGGCAATCAGGTCTGACTTGAGCAATGGACTTCCTCCAACCTGCTATGCGTAGCCCCGCCTCAGCGAGTCCTAGCGTATGGGCGTTTCTCCACACGCACTAGCGGGATCACCAGCAAACAGGCCAGAAACTGGCACATTCGAGGCGGAAACCGTCCGCCCGTCAGCCCAGCCGCCTACCCGACCAGCGTCCGATAGATCGCCGCACGTTTCGCCGGGTCGCGCTCCGCGATGGAGATCGAGTGCAGGTTGAAGCCAGCCGCCTCCACCTCGTCGAGGTGCGCGGCGCAGGCCTCGGCGGAACCGGCGAAGTGCATCTCGCGGGCGAACTCCGCGGGCACGGCCTCGGCGCCCGCCCTGGCGCCGCCCTCGGCCCATGCGGCGCGCACGGCGTCGGCCATCTCCTTGAACCCACGCTGCACGTACTGGTTGTAGTAGCCGTCTCCCATCCGCGCGATGTAGAACGCCACGGTGCCGCGCGCCTTGTCGAGCTCGCCCTCCGGGTGGTCGGTCACCGTGATCGGGTTCGCGGTGCGGATTGTCAGCGCTGAAGGGTCACGCCCGAAGCTCCGGGCGTGGTCGTAGAACTCGGAGGTGGCCGCCTGCCACTGCGAGCGCGGGAGCTGAATCGGCATCCACCCATCCGCGATTTCCGCGGTCTGCCGAACGGAGGCCGGCGCCGTCGACGCGATGTACACCGGAATCCGAGTCCGAGGCCCGTTGATCTCGAGGCGGAACCCCCGCTCGAGCTGGAACAGCTCACCCTGGTACTGCAGCGGCGCCCCGGAGATCAGCATCTGCATGATCTCGATGTACTCCCGCATGCGCCGCAGGGGCCGCTTGTAGGGCACCCCCGCGAAGTGCTCGGCGACGTTCGCGCTCGACGACCCCATGCCGATGATCACCCGGCCATTGGATAGCTCATCGATCGTCGCGAAGTGCTCCGCGAGGGCCGCGGCTGACCGTGACCACGTGTTCACGATGGCCGTCCCCAGCTCGACGCGCTTCGTCTCGCGCGCCAGCACGGCCAGCGGCGTGAACGCCTCCCGGCGCCAATTCTCGCCCGTGAAGATCACCGCCACGCCACTGTCGTCGGCGACCTTCGCCTGCTCTACGAACTGCTCGACATCCTCGTGACTGGACCAGCTCAACCCGATGCTGATGCGCCGCATGCCGTGACTCCCTCGGTCGTGCCATCGCTGCCGTTGCTGCCATTGCTGCCATGCACGCTGCGATGCGTGTTCGGTGGCGGCATCGTAGGGCGAGGCGCCATCGGCGGCGCTACCCCCGCCGAGTTGCGCGGCGAGACTCCTCGTACTGCGCGATGTACCGCTCGACCGGCCATCGCGCGATCGCCTCGCCGATCACGTCCAGCGGCAGGTCCTCTAGCTTGCGGAAGTAGACGCAGGACTTGCCCATGTCGAGCTTCTTGCCGCTCGCGGCGTACCGCTCCTTGAACCACGCCTCCTCGTCGGAGGCCGCGTAGACGCCGTTGAGGTAGACGACCATGTACCGCTTCTGCGAGGCGAGGGCGGCCAGCGCGAGGGGCTGTTTGTTGTACGTCTTCGGGTAGCGCTCGAGCGGGATGCCGTAGCCGATCATGCCGAACTGCATCGACTCGGCGTAGCCCTCGGGCAGGTGGCGGAGGATGACCTCGCGGACCCGCGCGAGCGCCTCGCGCCGGTCCGGTGGCAGCTCCGCCAGGTACTCGTCCACGGTGGGCGCGTCGCTGTGCATCTCGTGACCTCCTTCGCACGCCGGGATCGTAATCGGGGACTCGGCAGGACGGGGAAGGCGCAGGCACGAGGTGCGAACGCCGCGACGACTCGCCCCCAGCCGGCGGCAGTGCTAGGTTGCAGGCGCAGGCGCAAGGCCCGCGAAGTCCGGTGCGATCCCGGCGCTGTCCCGCAACTGTGGTCCGAACCGTCCCCGAGGGGGGCGCGATCGGCGAGCCAGGTCGACGACTTGCGTCCGTGTCTCACAGGCTCGCGAGGAACGGGCCAGGGCACGTCGGCACCACACACGTGCCGCGCGCCGCACCTCTCAGCCGGCGCGGAGTCCCCTCCCCCTGCTCGAGGCCGCACCTCGCTCGCCGCATGCAGCGGTGTCGTAGCGCACGCGGAGGTGCTCGATGGTTGGCGTTCCACGGAACTCACGGCTGCTCGTCGCGTTGGTGGCGGGGTTGGCGAGTCTGCTCCTCGCCTGCGCGGACGAGGACCTGGCTGCGGTGCCTGCCGCCGTGCCGGAGTCCAACTCGGGAGCACCGATCGCGTTCCCGGTGACCATCAAGGACTCCGCCGGCACCGACGTGCGACTCGAGCGCATGCCCGACCGCATTGTGTCCCTTTCCCCGGGCGCCACCGAGATCCTCTACGCCATTGGTGCGGGAGGGCGAGTCGTCGGCACCGACCAGTTCTCGGACTACCCGGCCGCGACGGCCACGACCACGAAACTCGACTACTCCGGGCCCAACCCGGAGGCCGCGCTCGCGCTGCGCCCCGACCTCGTGATCATGGCGACGCGCCAGCAGGCGCAGGTGGAGCAGTTCAGGCGCCTCGGCATGACCGTGTTCTTCGCGCGGGAGCCCGAGGACCTCGAGGCCTTCGTCGCCCTGCGCCCCTCGGACCCACAGGGACGCCGCGCGCTCGCGCTCGCATGGTTGCGACTCGGACGAGTCGACGCCGCGGCAGCCGAGTATTCCATCGCCTCGGACCTCGCTCCGGGTGACGCGAGCATCGCGTTACGCCTTGCGCGCGCTCTCGAGTCCCTCGGGAAGCTCCGCGAGGCCCGCGCGGCTTTCGCTCGCGCCGACGAGGCGGCGCGGCGCGGAGCGCTCCTCGGTTCGAGCGAGCTCGCGGAGGTGCGGGAGGCACTCGTGCGCCTCGCCCCCTGATCCGCCGTCGCCTTCGGCGTTCGCTCCGCCGACGCGTATTCTGCCCTGCAGCATGCGCGCTCGAGAGTCGGCCAGGAACACGGTGTGGCGCGGACTCGCGGCCTTGGTCGTCGTGAACG
>CADEHD010000135.1 GCA_902827055.1 uncultured Chloroflexota bacterium
GAACAGGGCGACGGTGAACCCGATCCCCGCGAGCGCGCCCATCCCGACAACGCCCGCCCATCGCACTTCCGAGGGCAACTCGGCGCCGAGTCGCACGGCGACGAACGTTCCCGCGAGGATGCCGGCCGGCTTGCCGAGCAGGAGCCCCAGCGCGACTCCCCAGGTCAGTGGCGAGGTGGTGGCGATCCCCAGGGCATCGCCTCGGAGGTCCACGCCGGCGTTCGCGAACGCGAACAGCGGCAGGATCCCGTAGGCGACCCACGGGTTGAGCTCGTGCTCGAGCCGATCGAGCGGCGCGATGCTCGCGTTGTTGAGGCGCCGCAGGCGGCTGACGGCGACCACATGGTGATGTCGCCGGGATAGCTCGTTCGAAGCCTGCGACTCGGCCTCCACGGAGCGCAGGATCTCGCGCGCCTCGCCCACGAATGCTCGGGGGTCGCGCCACGAGCGCCACGGCGTCATCAGGCCCAGCGCCACGCCCACCGTCGTCGGGTGCACTCCGGACTCGATGACCGCGATCCAGGTCAGGACGCCCATGAGGAGATAGGCCGCAATCTCCCGCACCCCCAGCCGATTCAGCGCGTACGTTACGCCGAGGAGAACCGCGGCCACGGCCAGCGCCTCGAGCGACACCTCTGCCGCGTAGAAGATCGCGATCACGGCCACGGCACCGAGGTCGTCGAAGATGGCGATCCCCAGCAGCATCACCTTCAAGCCGATCGGCACGCGCGGCCCGAGGAGTGTTGCCACGCCGAGGGCGAACGCGATGTCCGTGGCGATGGGGACGCCCCACCCGCGCGCTGCCTCGGGATCCCGCACAATCGCGAGGAAGATGAGGGCGGGCACGATCATCCCGCCCGCGGCCGCGAACAGCGGCACGAGCGCGCGTCGAACGGAGTTCAGCTCGCCGATCACCAGCTCGCGCTTGATCTCCAGGCCCATGAGGAAAAAGAACACCACCATCGCGACGTTGTTCACCCACCAGTGGAGTGACTCGTCGACGCGGTACAGCCCCACATCGATGACGATGTGCTGTTCGATGAGGGCGTGATACGTCGCGGACCACGGTGAGTTCGCCCACGCGATGGCGACCAGGGCCGCGGCCATGAGCAGCAGGCCACCGGACGCCTCGGTGGCGATGAATTCCTGGACCGGCTGCATGATCGTGCGGAGCGGGGATGGCCGATTCCGCCGTTGTGCTGTCATCGAGTGAGTCCCCGGGGAGCGGACCGTCCGCGCGCTTCCGTCATGCGGACCTGGCGGTGCTGGCTACCGAGGCTGGTACTGCTCGCAGGGGAAGACCCAGTTGGCGATCGAATCGACCCAGATGCCGGAAGAGGGGCACCGAGTGCAGTTCTCGCTGCCGTCCTTGTGTGCGGCTTGCGAGTGCCCGCACTGGCACGGGGGCGTGGTTGGCTCGGCGGAGGGGGTCGTCATCGATGGGCTCCTCGGCGCGGGGGCGGAACGGCCTCCTGTGCCGCGTCAGCTTACCCGAGGTGCCTGCTCCTGGACGAGGGTGGTCATGCTCGCCCTTGCGGCCTGCTCGTTCGGCAAGGGCCGTCGAGGCGTGTGCCTAGCCGAGTAGCGTCGCCTCGACGAACGAGTCGGACTTCTCGACGATGCCCTCGACGCCGCCCAGCGATCCCATCGCGGCCGACCACGGCTGGCGCAGCCACACCTCGGGGACCTCGGTGGGTCCGGCGAGGCCGCGCGGGTTCTCGAGTCCGTCCGGGAGGCCGCACGCGCTGGCGAGCGCGCGAGCGTGGTGCAGGACCTCCGCGAGGGTGCCCGGCTGCGTCTCGGGTGGCTGTGGCCAGGCGCCAATCGCCTCCACGAGGTCTTCCGGGAAGTTCCACTGGCGCGCCAGCAGACGCCCGAGGTCCGAATCCGTGTATCCGAAGAGCGCCAGTTCCGCCTCGCGAAGCGAGATCCCGCCCTCCTGGGCCAGCGACATGGCGTCCCCCAGGAGGTCGGGCGCCTGCTGGTCGAGGGCGAGCAGCCCGATGGCGTGCAGGACGCCCGCGGTGAACGCCTGGTGGCGGTCGAGTCGCATGCGCTGCGCGGCAGGGCCCGCGATGATGCCGACGCCCACGCAGAATCGCCAGAAGTCGTACCGCTCGATGAGGCCTTCGTGGCTCGCGCGGTTCATGACGGTGGACACGAGTACGGCGGACCGTACGGTGCGCGATCCGAGGAGGACGACCGCGTCTCGAACGGTGCTGATCCGGCGGGCGTGGCCGTAGTAGGCCGAGTTCGCCATCCGGAGCATCTTCGCCGAGAGGGCCTGGTCGGCCGACATCACATCGGCGAGTTCGTTCGCTGAGATCGACTGTTCCTCGGTCAGCGCCAGCACGCGCACCGCGACGCCCGAGACGGGGCGCAGCGTGGCGACTCGCGCGGCAAGCTCCTCAAGTGAGGGGTAGTCGAAGTGTTCGTCTTCGTGCCGTACTGCGACCATGCGTCCATGCCTCCGGCGCGCCTTGCGACCGCCATCCGTGCCGTCCATATGAGGGTCGGCACCGATGCATGGATTCTGAATGTGGCCGTTGTGCTGGATTCAGGCGCCGGATTCGGGCGCCTGTTCAGGTGGTGCGCGAGAGCCGACTGAAGCCAATCGGGGCGTCGCCCCCGGCACGTCCTGGCGAGTGCGCCCTTAGAGCTGGCGGGCGAGCGGGTGCCCACCGACGAGGCGGTTCGGGTCATCGAGGCCCGTGTACGGCGGGAACAACGACTCCAGCTCGCGCCGGATAGGGTCGCCCTCCGGGAGATAACGAGAGAAATCGCCGTCCGGCTCGGGCCGACCTCGATCGCCGGAGACGCCGTGGTGTCGGATCTTGTCCTGGAGGAGCATCAGCCCCTGCAGCAGGGACTCGGGGCGCGGAGGGCATCCGGGCACGTAGACATCTACCGGTGTGATCAGATTCACGCCCGGGAGCACCGAGTATCCGAACGCGAAGGGCCCACCCATGATCGCGCAGCCGCCCATCGAGATGACCCAGCGCGGCTCGGCCATCTGCAGGTAGACGCGGCGCACGGCCGGGGCCATCTTCCAGGTCACCGTGCCGGCCACGATCATGAGGTCTGCCTGGCGAGGGGACGCGCGGAACACCTCGGAGCCGAAGCGGGCGATGTCGTAGCGCGACGTGGCAGTTGCGATCATCTCGATGGCACAGCACGCCAGCCCGAACATCGCGGGCCACAGGCTCGACGAGCGGGCCCAGTTCAGCAGCCCGTCCACGGAGGTCAGGAGGACGTTCTTCTGGACCTCTTCCTCGAGCGAGAGCGCCGAGGCCGGGTTCATATCCTGGTACAGCAGCGGAATGGACCGCTGCCCGTGCGAGTGGCTCGAACCGGTCGGGTCAATCATCGTCATCGGTAGGTCCGTTGCGCGCGCCACATCGAGGGATCGCCCGGGTTTGAGCGCCCCAATGCTATCCGCGCCTGCCGAGGCCCGCAAACTTCGCGCGAGGCGGCGGCGCCGGTCAACTGATCACTTCGTGATAACGGAGCCACCCGAGGATCTGGGCCGGCGGATCCGCGCGCGGGTCGACGCGTTCCGCGGTCCAGCCGCGCTCCCGGGCGGCCTCGACGTTCTCGATGCGGTCATCGAAGAAGAGGATGGACTCTGGCGCAATGGCCGTTCCAGCTTCGACCGCTCTATACGCGCCGGGGTCGGGCTTCGCGACGCTCAGCTCGTGGCTGCCGAACCGATGCTGCATCCGAGCCAGTGACGGGTACTCTTGCGCCGCATCCGGGCCATCGAACAGGTGCCGCCAGTCTGCGTCGTTGAGATTGCAGAGCGCGGCCGTCGCGACACCGGCGACAGCGAGGGCATCGAACACGTGGTCGACGCCGGGGTACTCGGAACCGAGTGTCGCCGCTGTGATTCGCCGCGCATCCTCGATCGAGAACCGTCCGCGAGACGCTTCTACGAACAGTCGCAGAAACGACTCATTGTCGATCTCTCCGCGCGTCCTCGACGGCAGCGCCGCGAGACGTCGCTCGAACTCCTCCCACCACGCGACGTCGGGTGGGAACCCCGCTCGCGCGGCGTCCTCCTGCCACGAGCGACCCGCATCGACCAGCACGCTCCCGACGTCGAATACGACGAGTCGGATGGGGGTCACGCCTGCTCGTGGTTCCCGCGGGCCCGAGGAGGGCACGCGCTAGCTCACGAGCCACGGCGCCCACTCGGGGGGTGCCGCCACCCGCACCGGTGAGAGCGCGCGCATTCGCTCGACGATCGGCGGCAGCACCGTCAGCAGGCGGTCGACGTCACGCTCGGCGTTCTCGCGTCCCAGGGTGATGCGCAGCGAGCCGCGTGCGAGATCGGGGGGTACGCCCATGGCCACGAGCACGTGGCTCGGCTCGACGGACCCGGTGGTGCACGCCGAGCCGCTCGAGGCGGCGACGCCAGCGAGGTCCAGCGCCAGCAGGATCGACTCGCCTTCGACGAACCCCACCACCACTGAGACGTTGCCGGGCAGGCGCTGCGCCGGGTCTCGAGGTCCCGTGACGCCGAGCAGCGGGATGCGGCGCGGCAACTCGGTGAGGAGGCGGGTCTGCAGCGCGCGGTCGCGGGTGAGGTCCGCCTCGCGCTCCTCGTGGGCGAGGCGCATTGCGGTCGCGAGGCCCACGATGGCGGCCGTGTTCTCGGTGCCGGCGCGGCGATCTCGCTCCTGGCTGCCGCCGAGGATCTGTGGCGCGAGCGGTGTGCCGGACCGGACGTAGAGGACGCCCGCACCTCGAGGGCCGTACAGCTTGTGCGCGGTTATCGTCAGGAGGTCCACCCCGAGGCGGTTCACGTCCAGTGCAAAGTGCGCAGCGCTCTGGACGGCGTCCGTGTGAAGGACGGCCCGCGGATTCCGCTCGCGCACGGCGCGACCGATCGCGGCGAGGTCGTTGATTGCACCTACCTCGTTGTTGGCGTGCATGACGCTGACCAGGACCGTGTCGTCGCGGACGGCTGCGGCAACGGCTGCCGGGTCGACGCGTCCCTCGCGGTCCACGCCCACCAGGCTGACCGTCGCGCCCTCGTGCTGCAGCTGCTCGGCCGTGTCGAGGACGGCGTGGTGCTCGACGGCGGTGGTGACGAGATGCTGACCGCGAGACCTCGAGGCCGCGAGCACACCGCGGAGCGCCAGGTTGTCCGACTCGGACCCGCCCGAGGTGAACACGATTTCCTCGGGGCGCGCGCCCAGCAGGTCTGCCACCGTCTCGCGCGCCTCATCGATGGCGCGCCGCGTGGCCTGCGCCTCCACGTAGATGGAGGAGGGGTTGTGCCAGCGCTCCCGGAGGTAGGGCAGCATCGCTTCGACCACTCGTTCGTCGGGTCGCGTGGTCGCCGCGTGGTCGAGGTAGGTCCGGCCGGCCGGTTCGCTCATCGTCAAGGTGGCACCCTGCGCTCTCCGCCCGGGCGGATCGTACCCCGAGCCGGGCCTGCGGCTGGGGAGGTGAGTCGCCGCCTCGGGGGTACCCTTACTTTTTCTCACGTACTGCGAAAAACATTGACCCGTTCGATGCGGCCCGCATACCCTCGATCTCATGGACGTGATGCTGCTTCACCCCGGCCGACCATGACCAGCGCTCGCATCGAGACCACGCGCGAGCGCATCCTCGCGATCCTGCGTCGCTCGGACGGGGCCACCATCGACCAGCTCGCCGCCGACGTCGGGCTGGCCGGCGCCACCGTGCGCCGGCACCTCGATGTCCTGCTCCGTGATGGACACGTCACGATTCAGCAGGAGAAGGGGCGCACGGGCCGCCCTCGCTACGTGTTCTTCCTCACCGAGGCGGGCGCCGACCTGTTTCCGCACCACTACGTCCGGCTCACGCACCGCCTGCTCGACGAGATCCTCTCGCTCGAGACGCGCGAGACGGAGGGTCGGGATGGCCGGGCCCTCGCGGGGCTGGTGTTCGACCGCATGGCGGACCGGCTCGCCCTCGAGTACGCGAGCCGCCTCCGTGCTGGCCCGTTGCTGGAGCGTGCGCGTCGGGCCACGGTGCTGCTTGCCGAGGAGGGCATCGATTTTGAGGTGATCCCCGTGGACGACGCCACGGGTGCGGTGCACCTGGTCGGGCGGGGATGCCCATGCCTCCGCGTGTCCGGCGCCGACGAACGGCGCGCCGGTGGAGGACTGCAGGCCGCGGCGGACGCCGCCGGCTGCGAGCACGATCGGCGGCTCCTGCAGCGGCTCCTTGGT
>CADEHD010000136.1 GCA_902827055.1 uncultured Chloroflexota bacterium
ACCGTCAGTGGGTCGCGCGCCGGGTCCATGCCGCGGTACGACACGCCCCACTTCTTGATCCAGCCGCCGTCGCCCACGAACTCGTCGAGGAGCTTGCCGACGAACATGCCCTTGAGGGCGCCGTGGACGATGATGTCCGGGAGGTTGTTGTTCTTCGCGAAGTTGTCGTCGTAGTGGATCTGGTAGAAGTCGTACGAGGCGCCCGCCCAGATGACCAGGCGCTGCGAGCTCGTCTCCTCCGACATCGAGAACTCGTGACCGACTTCGATGTCGTCCCAGTACGTCTGAGTGGGGCTCCACTCGGTAGTCATAGTGGCCGTCTCCTCGAGGACTAGTACGAGATGCCGGTGCCGCGAGTCTTCGCGACGACCTCGCCGTTCTGGTTGGTATATACGGTCTCGGTCGTCTGGATGAGCATGGGCCCCAGCCGCCCGACCGCGCCCTGGAGGTCGGCCAGCGAGGTGACGGCCGTCAGCGTGTCGCCCGCGTAGGCGTGCTTGATCGGCTCGACCTCGGTGCCGCCGTTGAGGTTACGGCTGAATGGCGATTCGTACATGCGCCGAGGACCGCCGCCGGCCTTGCGCGGGTCCCAGACCTGCACGCCGAAGTAGCCGGGAGGCGCGGGAAGCGTCGGGTGGCCCTTGGACTTCGCGTACGGCTCATCGAAGTACAGCGGGTTGCGATACCCGACCGCGCGGGCGAAGAGGCGAATCCCCTGCGTCGTCACCTCGTAGGTGACCGGGTCGTTCGCCTTGCCGATGGCGGCCTTCATCTCGTCAGTGAGCTGGAATGGTTCAGCCAAGCTACCCCCTCGCAATCTCTGGTGAGGATTACCGGCCGGGAATATAGCGCACTTCGAGGGAGGAACGTGTGGGGCGCGCTGGGGAGGCGGATCGAGCGCCGGCGAAGGACCGCATAGCGTGGGCTCGAGGCGGGGTGCGGTCATCGTCGACGGGCCGCGCACGTAGACTTGAGGAGGCGAGGGCCGACTCGGTGGGTGGCGTGAGCAAGAGCGCGGGCTTCAGGGTGATCGGACGGCTCGTGGGGATGCCGGTCGCGACGTGGATCGGCGTGGCCCTGCTGGCTCTCGTCGGGGCGGGTCTGGCTGCGTGTGCGACGGGCGCTGACCGCGGGGAAGACTCGGGGGCTGCGAGCGGGGTATCCGCGGTCGAGGCGTCAGCGGGCGCGGCCCGGGGCGCCGAGCTGTATGCGACGCACTGCGCATCGTGCCACGGGGCGAGCGGTGAGGGCCAGGCGAACTGGCGGACACAGAACGCAGACGGGTCGTACCCCGCGCCGCCGCACGACCGAACCGGGCACACGTGGCACCACTCCGATGCGCTGCTGCTGGAGCTGATCCGGGACGGCGGCGGTCGATACGAGTCGGCGACGTTCAAGAGCCGTATGCCCGCGTTTGGGGACCGCCTCAACGAGGCCGATCGGCTAGCGGTGTTGGCGTTCCTCAAGACGCTGTGGGGTCCAGATGAACGACGGCAACAGGCGGAGGTCAGCCCGCCGAGACGGTAAGAGGCGGCGCTAGCTGCGGAGCTTGACCAGCGTGCGCGCGATGATGATCGTCGCCGCGGACGCGAAGGTGAGGGCAGCGAGCGCGATCGCGGTGACGTCGCGGATGGGCAACACGCGGATGCCGTCGGGCCCCACCTCGATGACGGCGACGCCCCGGGAGCGCAGGCCGCCCCCACCGCCGCCGCCCCCGCCCTCCGCGCGCTTGATTGCGTCCGACCCGCCACCCCAGCCGAGGCCGAGGCCGTAGTAGAGCTCGGCGACGGGGATGATCGTGCGACTGCCGACGGATGTCGGCGGCCCGAAGCACGCCGCGCTCGTCGCCTGATCCGAGATGGCCTCAAGAGCCTTGAAGGCTGGCGTCTCCACGCGTGGACTCCTTCTGTCGTCGCCGCCGGACCACGGCGACTACCGTCGCGCAGAGCACCCCGAGCAGGAGCATGCCCAGCGCGGTCGCAACCCACGGGTCCAGCGTAGCGGGAACCGGGACCGAGACGCGCCGTCCCCCGACCGTCGTATCGACGCGGCGGACGCGGCGGCGCCCGACCTCGAGTCGGAGCACTGGCAGCCGGAGGTGCACGCCGCGATCCTCGACGAGCGCGCCGACGATGCCGTGCGGCGTCTCGAGCAGGTGGAACGTCGGGCGCGGGAACACGTAAGACCGAGGAGTGCGCAGCATCGAGGGCGTGCCTCCCCGTCGCTAGAGGTCGCGGTGCCGGAAGCCCCAGAGCGACACGATGATGGCGACCAGCGTGAGGGCCGAGAACGCGCCGAGCACTCGAATCTGCTCCATGCCCGGGGTGCGTCCGCGGAACGTCTCCGGCAGGCCCTCGATGACGGCGGTCGTCGACATCCAGCTCAGGCCCAGGAACTGCAGGATGAGGCCGGAGCTCAGCACGAAGACGAGCAGCACGAGGACCGCGACGAGCACGTTGCGCATCATCGCGCTGAGCGTGATGCCGAGCGCGGCGTGGAACACCAGCAGCACCCCGACCATCAGCAGCCCGCCCGCGACTCCGGCGAACGACGTGTCCTGCGTCGCGTAGCGGGTGACGAGGTAGGAGAACGGCACCGCAATCGCCGCATAGACCAGCAGCGTCACGCCGAGCCTCGAGACGATCTTCGCCCAGAGGTACTCGGCGCGCGTGACGGATCGCGACATGATCGAGTCCGCGACCGTGGCGGTCTCTCCGGCGACGGCGCTCGAGGTGATCACGGCGACGGCGAGCGCCGAGAGCGGCGCGAGCACGGCTCCGAGGTAGAGCGCCAGGGTCTCGGATGCGAGCTCCTTCTCAGTCGCCGACACGACAACGAGGAAACCGGCGGGCACCGCAAGCAGCAGCACCCAGATCCGCATCAGCCAGGATCGGGTGAGCTGCCGAAGGTCATAGCGGAGAATGGCTAGAAACGCCTGCATCGAGGGGTAGCTCCGCTTCGTGTGCGTCATCCTGTGCGGCGGCCCAGGCGGCGGCCCGAAGGAATCCGCGCGTGCGGTCCTCCTCGAGGCGCCGCAGGAACGCCTCTTCGATCTCGTCAGCGCCTGTGCGGATGTGCAGCAGCTCGACGCCGGTGCGGTCCACCAGCTGCAGCACCTTCTGGACGTAGACCGGAATCGACTCCGCACCCAGGAACGTGATGCGGAACTCGGAGCCGAGTCGCTCCCACGCCAGCGAGCCGATCTCGTCCAGCGTGTGGATCTGCTGTTCGAACGCCGTCGTGTTGCCCTCGATCTCCACGGACACGGTGCCCTGCCGCGCCAGCCGGCGCATTTCGGACATGGGGCCCGTGTAGATCATGCGGCCGCCGGAGATGATGCCGACGTCGGTGCAGACCCGTTCGACGTCGCTCAGGATGTGCGTCGCGATGACGATCGTGCGGTCCCGACCAGAGAGCTCGCGGATGAGCTCAATCGTCTGCTTGCGGCCCGATGGGTCGAGACCAGACGTCGGCTCATCGAGGATGAGCAGCTCCGGGTCGTTCATCAGCGCCGCGGCCACGCCGAGGCGCGTCATCATGCCCGTCGAGAACCCCTCGATCTTCTGGGAGGCCGCCGAGGTGAGGTCGACCACCTGGAGCAGCCGCGCGAGCTGGATCTTGGCCCGCGACTCCGGCATACCCGAGATCGCACCGACAAACTCGAGGTACTGGATCGGGGTCAGGTTCTTGGGGAAGCTCGGGTTGGTCGGCAGGAACCCGATGCGGCGGCGGAGGTCGGCGCGCTCGGCCGTCATGGGCTCGCCCAGGACCTCGACCGTGCCGGCCGTCGGATGCTGCAGCCCCAGGAGGATGCGGAAGGTGGTGGACTTGCCGGCGCCGTTCGGGCCGACGAGGCCGAACACCATCCCCTTCTCCACCTCGAGGTTCAGGGCGTTGAGAGCGATATAGCGGTTCTGATAGATCTTTGTCAGGTCGCTGGTCTCGATCACGAGCATCGGGCGCCTCGTTTCGTAGGCCCGCGGAGCGCAAGCGCTGACGGTGGGGACGGCGATCCTAGCAGCGCGATGCCGCTCATTGGAACCCCGAACAGTCCCGAGCGCTGCAGTCCTTCCGGGCCAGCGACCGTACACTACGGGCATGGAGCACGTGCTCGTCATCAGCGAGAACGCCGGGCACGTCGACACCGTCACGGCCGCCCTCCGGCGCGACGGCCACCTCGTGCGGACCGAGCCCGCCGTCGAGCGTGGGTTGCTGCTCGCGCGCGACTGGAATCCCGCGATCGTCATCGTGGACCTCGATCTCGGGCTGACCGCGGGCGGCCTCGCGGCGATGCTGCGCGACCCGCTCGTCCGGGACCGCGCCGGCGTCCTGGCGATCTGCCGGCCGCAGCAGTTCGGCCTCGTGGGACCCGGGGTGCCCGTCGATGACGTTATGCTCGCGCCACTCGACGAGGACGAGGTGCGGCTGCGCATCGGCCGCCTGCTCTGGTCGAGGACGGGCGGGGTCACCGGCTCCGTGCTCCGCCACGGTGGGCTCATCATTGATCTCGAGCGCTACACCGTGACCGTGGACGACGCCGTCGTGGACCTGACGTACAAGGAGTACGAGCTCCTCCGCTTCCTCGCGAGCAACGCCGGCAAGCCGTTCACGCGCGAGGCGTTGCTGAACCGCGTCTGGGGCTACGACTACTACGGCGGCTCGCGGACCGTCGATGTGCACATCCGGCGCATCCGCTCCAAGATCGAGCGCCACGAGCCGTACATCGAGACGGTGCGCAACGTTGGCTATCGGTTCATCGACGCCAGCCGAGCCGGCAACAACGAGTAGCAACAACGAGTAGCGTGGTGCGCGGCGCTTCCTCGTGGCAGACGGTGTGCTATAAGCGGCTAGCGAAGGGCGTGGCATAATCTGCCCGCAGCGCTCGAGGCCTGTCGTGGTAACGAACACTGCGAAACACGGCCGTAACAGGTCGGTAATGATCGTGAAACCGGCTCTCCGTAGCTTGGGACACCGACAAGCGCGCCCGAGCGACGGGCCTAGCGGAGTCCGCTAGCGCGGGGGATGGGTGCCCCAGGGTGCCCGAGGAAAGGGACTGCCTTGACGCTCCAGGAACTCTTGCAGCTGGCGGAATCGAGGGGGATTCGTCGATTCGACCTCCGCATCACCGACCTGCCGGGCCGCTGGCAGCACTTCACCATCCCGATCAACAAGGTGAAGGAGAGCCTGTTCACGGACGGCAACGGATTCGACGGGTCGAGTTTCCGCGGTTTCCAGCAGATCCAGGAATCCGACATGCTCGCCATGCCGGACATCAGCACTGCGGTGGTTGACCCTATCCCGAACCCACACGCGATCTCGCTGATCTGCGACGTGGCCGACCCGCTGACGAAGGCGCGCTACTCGCGCGACCCGCGCAACATCGGGAAAAAGGCGGAGGAGTACCTGCGCTCCACCGGGATCGCGGACACCGCGTACTTCGGCCCCGAGCTCGAGTTCTTCATCTTCGACGATGTGCGCTTCCAGCAGGGCACGAACACGGCCTTCTACTTCGTGGATTCTGAGGAAGGCGCGTGGAACTCCGGCACGGACGAGGGCCCGAACCTGGGCTTTAAGATCGCCGGGAAGGAAGGCTACTCGCCGGTCCCGCCCTGGGACGCGACCGCCGACATTCGCTGGTCGATCACCGAGGCGCTGAACGCCGTCGGCATCGAGACGTTCGTTGACCACCACGAGGTGGCGACGGGCGGTCAGCAGGAGATCGGCACCACGCACGACACGCTCGTGGCGCAGGCCGACCGCGCCCAGTGGTACAAGTACCTCGTCCGCAACGTCACGCGCCGCGCCGGCAAGGTGGCGACGTTCATGCCGAAGCCAATGTTCGGCGACAACGGCTCGGGGATGCACACCCACCAGTCGCTCTGGAAGGACGGGCAGCCGCTCTTCTACGACAGCAACGGGTACGCCGGGCTCTCGCAGCTCGCGCGGTGGTACATCGGTGGCCTGCTGCGTCACGCGCCTGCGGTCCTGGCGTTCGCGGCGCCCTCGACCAACTCGTACCGGCGCCTGGTACCGGGCTACGAGGCGCCCGTGAACCTCGCGTACTCGGCGCGCAACCGCTCGGCGGCCGTGCGCATCCCGACGTACGAGAGCGCACCCGCGGCGAAGCGCATCGAGTTCCGCCCGCCGGACCCCACCATGAACCCGTACCTGGCGT
>CADEHD010000137.1 GCA_902827055.1 uncultured Chloroflexota bacterium
GCCCCGAGGCCCCTCGATGATCGCCGGCCTCCGGGGCACCCTCGCGCGCTGGGACGAGGCGAGTTCCACCCTGTGGCTCGACGTCGGCGGCGTCACCTACGAGGTCCTCGTGCCCGCGTTCGCTGCCGAGTGGGTCGCCAGCCACGAACCCGGCGTCGAACTCGCGCTCTTCACCTATTACCACGTCGCCGAACGCCAGCCGCGGCCCGTGCTCATCGGCTTCCCCAGGCTCGCGGAACGCGATTTCTTCCGGAAGTTCATCGAAGTCCCTGATGTCGGACCCGTCCGCGCTGTGCGAGCGTTGGACCGACAGGTCTCCGAGATCGCTCGCGCCATCGAAGGCGGCGACACGAAAGCCCTGCAGCAGCTCCCCGGGATCGGCGCGAGGACGGCACAGACCATCATCGCTCACCTCCAGGGACGCCTCCTCGAGGAGGCCACGCTGCCCGAGACCACCGGCGGTCGCACCACGAGAGGAGAGCCCACCATGCGCGATGACGCCATCGAGGCGCTCCTCGCCCTCCAGTACGGACGCCGCGAGGCCGAAGCGATGGTCACCGCCGCGCTCGATGCCCGGCCCGACATCGATGACCTGGAGACGCTGCTCCGTGCCGTGCTCGAGCAGCGAGTGCGCTCGTGACCACCGTCCGAGCGATGGGCACGCGCGTCGGTGGGGAGCTGCGCGAGGCGTGGCGCGTGCTCGGGCCACAGTGGGCCGCCATGGCGGGAGCCACCGGCTCGCTCTTCGCGCTCTTCGGCACCGAGCCCGACGCCGGAGCGCGCGCCTTCGCGATCGCGCTCGGGCTGCTCTCCCTGGGGCTTGCCGGCCAGCTCGCGCTGAACGCCCGCGCCGCACGTCATCGCGAGCGCGGTCTCGCCGAGGCGCGCACGGCCCTCGAGGCGCAGTCGGCGCTGCTGGTCCAGCTCGCGCGGTCCGATGCCGTCACCGGGCTCGCCAACCGTCGCGGCCTTATGGACGACCTCACTGCCGAGGTCTACCGAGCGCTGCGCTACCGCCGCCCGCTCTCGGTCCTCCTTATCGACGTCGACCACTTCAAGCGCGTCAACGACACGTCCGGGCACGCCTTCGGCGACACCGTCCTCCACGAGGTGGCCGCGACCCTCCGCGCCGCACTCCGCGCCTCCGACCTCGTAGCGCGCTACGGCGGCGAGGAGTTCGTGGTGGTCCTGCCGGAGACCGACCTCCCGAGCGCGGGCATGACCGCCGAGAAGCTGCGTTCCGCCATCGAGGCGCATGACTTCACCGACGGCGAACGGCACGCCCGCGTCACGGTGTCGCTAGGCGTCGCCACGCTCACCGACAGCCGCATGTCGCCGGCCGACACCGCCCGGCGCCTGCTCGGCAAAGCCGACGCCGCGATGTACGCCGCGAAGCACGCCGGCCGCAACCGGGTCCGCTGGGAGACCGACCTCCCTCGCGAGCTACGCCGCGCGGCGTAGGCCCGGCCCGCTCCAGCCGGTCCGTGGGGCGGCACGTCCAGCGCAGCGCGCCGCGCTATCGTCTCGAGGGCACGGCGGCACAACATCGACCCGGGCGGCACGGAGGCCCCATGGCACGCGCGTACTCGCACTTGAACTGGTTCGCGGTCATCGGCGCCACCGTCGTCTACTTCCTCCTCGGCGTGCCGTGGTTCTCGCCGGCGACCCTGGGTCCTGCCTGGGAGCGAGCCCAGGGGTTCGTTCCACCCGAGGGCTACACGCCCGCGCCTCTGCTCTACATCGGGCCGCTGCTCGCCTGCTTCGCGGGCACGCTCGCGACTGCCGCCCTGGCGAGGACGACCCGCGCCGCCACCACCGCGGACGCCGTGGCCGTCGGGCTCACCGTCGCGCTCGGCTTCTCGGTTCCCGTGGCCTTCCTGGACGCGATCGCTCCGGCACACCCGGCGCCGTGGACGCTGCTCGCCATCACCGGGTCCTACCACCTCGTCGGGCTGCTCGTCGTGGCGCTTATCGTGACGCGCTGGCCCGCGGCGCGTGAGGCCTGACGAGTCGGCTCCAGCCCAGCCGCAAGCACGGAGGTAGGCGCCTCGGCTCGTGAGCCGCGACGTAACGATGTGCGCGGCACCGTTCGCGCGACACGACACGCCCTCGTAACGCCCTCGTATACTGGAACGCATGAGCGAACCACCGCCGGACGGCGCCACTCGACGCTTCGAGCTCGTCTCGGACTTCAAGCCCATGGGCGACCAGCCCCAGGCCATCGAGGAGCTCGTGGGGGGCCTCGAGGGGGGCCTGCACGCCCAGACGATGCGCGGCGCCACCGGGACCGGCAAGACTTTCACGATGGCCAACATCATCGAGCGCTACCAGCGGCCCACGCTGGTGCTCGCCCCGAATCGCACGCTGGCCGCGCAGCTCGCCGCGGAGTTCCGCGAGATGTTCCCGTCGAACGCCGTCGAATACTTCGTCTCGTACTACGACTACTACCAGCCCGAGGCGTACATCCCGCGCAGCGACACCTACATCGCCAAGGACGCCGACATCAACGACGAGATCGACAAGATGCGGCACTCCGCGACGCGCGCCCTGTTCGAGCGCCGCGACACCCTCATCGTCGCCTCGGTCAGCTGCATCTACGGCCTCGGCGAACCTGGCGAATACCAGTCGTTCGTCCAGCAGCTGTACCGGGGCCGCCACATCAATCGCTCCTCGGTGGTCCGCCAGCTCATCGACATGCAGTACGACCGCAACGACATGAGCCTGATCCGCGGCACCTTCCGAGTGCGCGGCGACTCGCTCACGGTGTTCCCCGCCTACGAGGAACTCGCGATCCGCGTCGACTTCTGGGGCGACGAGATCGAGCGCATCGTCACCATCGACCCGCTCACCGGCGAACTTCTCTCTGAGACCGAGCACGTCGCGATCTACCCCGCGAAGCACTTCGTCACCTCGAAAGAGCGGCTCGAGCAGGCCATCGAGGGCATCCAGTCCGAGCTCGAGGCACGGACCACCGAGCTGCGTGCCGGTGGCCGCATCCTCGAGGCCGCCCGCCTCGAGGAGCGCACCCGCTTCGACCTCGAGACTCTGCGCGAGGTGGGCTACTGCTCCGGCATCGAGAACTACTCGCGTCACCTGGCCGGGCGCGCGCCGGGGTCGACCCCGTGGACGCTGCTCGACTACTTCCCGGACGACTGGCTGCTCTTCATCGACGAGTCACACATCGCCGTTCCGCAGGTCCGAGGGATGTTCGAGGGGGACCTCGCTCGCAAGACCGTGCTCGTCGACTACGGTTTCCGCCTCCC
The DNA here is from genome assembly GCA_902827055.1 of uncultured Chloroflexota bacterium. Taxonomy (GTDB): domain Bacteria; phylum Chloroflexota; class Dehalococcoidia; order UBA2979; family UBA2979; genus RBC038. The sequence continues at coordinate 3,264 of CADEHD010000137.1, forward strand.
CAGCGCGCTCGACAACCGCCCCCTGAACTTCACGGAGTTTGCGAACCACATCAACCAGGTGATCTTCGTCTCAGCGACACCCGGCCCCTACGAACTCGATGTCTCCGAGCGCGTCGCAGAGCAGGTCATCCGCCCGACGGGCATCCTGGACCCCGAGGTGACCGTGCGCCCCACGAAGGGCCAGATCGACGACCTCCTCCACGAGGTGCAGGAGCGAGCGAAGCGCAACGAGCGCGTGCTCATCACCACGCTCACCAAGAAGATGGCCGAGGACCTCACGGACTACCTGCAGGAGATGGGCGTGCGCAGCACCTACCTGCACTCGGAAATCGACACACTCCAGCGCGTCGAGATCCTGCGCGACCTCCGGCACGGCGTCTACGACGCGCTCGTGGGCATCAACCTGCTTCGCGAGGGCCTCGATCTCCCCGAGGTCTCCCTCGTCTGCATCCTCGATGCCGACAAAGAGGGCTACCTGCGCTCCGGCGGCTCACTGATCCAGACGATCGGGCGGGCGGCCCGCCACGCCGAGGGCCGCGTGATCATGTACGCGGACAAGATCACCGACTCGATGCGGTTCGCCCTCGATGAGACGAGCCGCCGCCGCGCGATTCAGGAGGCGTACAACATCGCCCACGACATCACGCCGATCGGGATCCAGAAGTCCATTCGAGACATCACGGACCGCCTCCGCGTCGCGGAAGAAGCACCCGCGTACACGGCCGCCGCCGAGCTGCCCAAGGAAGAGCGCGCGCGCCTCATCCGCGAGCTAGAGGGGCAGATGAAGACCGCCGCGAAGGACCTCGATTTCGAGCGCGCAGCGATGCTCCGCGACCAGATCATCGACCTGCGTCGCGAGCAGATCCTCGAGGACGACCGCCCGGACGGCCTCAAGGAATTCATCCGTCCGCCCTCGGCGACCCGCCCCGACCAGCGGCGCCAGCGCGGCGGCCGCACGCGCCCCCTCCCGAGGCGTAACGGGTAGCTGCCTACCCCCGCGGACGGGCCGTCCGCGCCTCGGTGTCTGCCGTGCTGCTCGCCGCCTCGCCGCGCAAGAAGATGATCCCCACCACCAGGAACCAGGCGAGGGGTGGGAAGTTCGCAGCGATGACCGGGGCCCAGCCACCCGCGTTGTACATCCCCGAGTAGTCGATCGCGCCTCCATACATCGCCGGCACGCAGGCCGCGCAGATCGCCGCTGCGACGATCGCGAACCACCCGGTCCAGCCAGGCAGCACGCCGCTTGCCAGCGTCGCCCAGCCGGCCGCGCCGAGGAACATCGCCGTGATCGCAAATGCGGTGGAGCCGTTGTAGATGAGGATCGTGCCCTGGACGAGCGCACGCACCGCCGAGGGGTCGGCGTTGCCCGCGAGCGTGTCGAGCACCGCGCCGCCCTCGAGCCCGTCAGCGACCAGCGTGACCGCGAGCCACACGATGGCGGCACCGAACGTCAGCGTGCCGAGCCACTCGCAGTCCTCGCGCGCGCGGCGCACGAGTTCTCGGAAGCCTGCCGCGAAGACCATCATCGCGACGTAGATGCCCTGGTCGAACAGAACGCGCGTCAGCGCGATGTTCGAGATCTTGAACAGGTGGCGCGCGAGCGCGTCACCGTCGTACGGCGAAGGAGGATCGCCCACCATCCACCGCGGGAACTGTCCCCAGGTCGGCGGTAGGTCATCGACCAGCCGCCGTGGATCTGCGCACAAGTGCATCGCAGCAGACAGGCCCCGGTACGCGGGGCCTGTTGATACCGAACGAACCGGGAGAAGAAGGCGCCCCGCCGAGGGCTGGTCAGGTCCGGGAGCTGCCGAGGGCCGACGGGCTACCGTCGAGGGCGGCGCTGGTGCGGCTCCGGGAGCGGCTACCAGCCCGCGAGTGGCACTGTGCTCAACCGCGAACCGTGAGGTCGACGGCGGGGCGCTGCGGATCAGCCTGGTCCAACGGCTCGCCCTCCAGTCCCTGCAACCTCGCTGCCTCTCGGCCTTACGCCATTCAGTATAAGCGCCGTCGTCTACCACCTGCGCCCGAGGAAGGTCCCTTCCTCCGAGGTCGTTCGCCACGATCCGACGGCTCGCCGCCCTCGTCGTCATCGTCGTAGTGCCCGTAGCGCGACTCCGCGCGTGCCGCCTCGAGATTCGCGGCATCCTGCGCCGCCTGCCAGCGGGCCGACTCACCATCATGGCTCTCGTAGACGGCGAGGCGCCCGGCGAACGAGGTGTCCTCGAGGTCGTCGAACAGCCCCGCGGCATCGCCGGCCTCGATGACGCCGTCCTGCTCGTGCAGTACCTCGCGAGACGACGTCGACCCTTCCTCGGCCGGCGCGACCACGCCGCGCTCCTCGAGGGCATCCATGATCCGAGCTGCGCGCGGATATCCCACCTTCAGTCGACGCTGCAGCATCGAGATGGAGATCGTCTTCGACTCCTGCGCGAGCTCCAGTGCCTCCTTCAGCAGAGGGTCGGAGTTTTTCGCCTCGGCTTCCTCGGCGACGGCCTCCTCGGCCTCAGCGAGCAGGTCGTCGTGCTTCTCGGGCGCCAGCTCCGCGAACCGGTCGCTGGTCCAGAAGTCGACCACCGCCTCGATCTCCCGGTCCGAGAGATACACGCCCTGGACGCGCACCGGCTTCTGCGCGTCGGGCGGCACGAACAGCATGTCGCCGCGCCCGAGCAGCTTCTCGGCGCCGCCCTGGTCGAGCAC
>CADEHD010000138.1 GCA_902827055.1 uncultured Chloroflexota bacterium
CCTCGATCGGACCGCCGAAGGCAAGCCCTTCGACGCCGTGTACGTGTCGCAGCTCAGCGCCGACGCCGCGCCTGCGCTCGCGGCGCGGCTCGACGAGCTGAGCGAGGCCGATCGCTGCCTGGTGACGGAGTCGCTGCGGCGCTATGAGGTGCAGGTCGGTGGGGCGCCCGTGGCACGGCCCGGGTGGCGGGCGTGGAACTACGGACGTTCGCGTGCCGCCGACGCGATCGACGGCCTGCCGGAGCCGTGCGTGTCGCTGCGGTAGCGGGTGCCCAGGCGGGCGGCGCACCTCGGCGCGCCGACACCGCCCGAGGGCGTCATCCCGTCGCCGGGCGGCGGGCCGCCTCGGCCGCGCGCGCGAAGTCGGCCACGAGCACCTCGAGCGGGCGGCGGAGCAGCGTCGGGTTGCACGCGAGGAGGTGCGCACCCCACGCCGGGGAGGGATCTGGCACGTAGACCCCGGCCCCGTCGAGTTGCGCCACGAACGCCTCGGCGTCGATCGCCGCGTCGACGTGCAGGGGGATGACGTTCGAGCCGTGCTCGAACGGCGCGCAGCGCAGGCCCGGGACCGCCTCGATGGCCACGGACCAGGCGCGCATCCGCTCCATCACCTCGACGTGCCGCGTCTCGAGGCCGTCCATCCCATCGAGCGCGAGTGCCGCAGCCAGCGCCGCCGAGGGCAGGCTGCCTCCGAACATCCGACGATCGTGGTGCATGCCCTCCAGCAGTGCCGCGGGCCCCGCGAGGATTGCCCCGAACGGCGCCGGCAGGTACTTCCACAGCGAGACGTAGACCGTGTCGAAGAGCGCGGCGTACCCGCGCGGAGGCACACCCGTCGCGGCGCTCATCATGAACAGCCGCGCGGCGTCGAGGTGCGTGCCCACGCCGCGGTCGCGACAGAGGTCAGTGAGCGCGCGCAGCTCCTCGAGGGGGACGACCTGGCCCGCCTGGCGCCGGACCGGTGACTCCACCACCATCGCGCCGACCGGATTCAGGACGCGGCCGCCGAACGCCGCGTCGAGGGCGGCGCGCAGCTCATCGAGGGTGAAGCACGGGCGCCCCGGGGCCAGTGGCACCACCGCCAGCCCGCTCAGGCGCTGCAGGGCGTCGCCCTCGTCCTGGAACAGATGACTCTCCGCGGGCACCACCACCCGAGGATGGGCACCTGCGAGGCGGCGCGCCGCCAGGTGGTTGGCGAGCGTGCCCGTCGGCAGCCAGACCGCCGCCTCCTTGCCGAGCAGCTCCGCCCAGCGCGCCTCGAGACGGGCGACCACGCCCCCGAGTGAATAGTCGTCCGCCTCCAGCGCACCAGCGGCGGCCAGCCGCGCGATGCGCTGCGCGAGCGCCGTGGGCGACTCCGGCTCACCATCGCCCGCGAAGAGCACGGCGTCCGGGCGGTCGCGCAGCGTGCCCAGTCGAGCGGCACTCGAGCGGGGCTGCGCTGTCGTCCCTGGAGGCGTCTCGGATGGCATGTGACAACCTCGGGGTGCGACGCGACTGTAGCGCTCGGCTGGCCCCGAACGCCCGCCTATACTCGGGCAGTGGTGACTGACCCGCACACCCCGGACATCCCGCCCAGCGCGGCCCGCGACGACCTCGCGCGCTTCATCGAGGTGCTCCGCGCGCTCGACCTCGGCCCGGCCGACGTGCAGGTGTACGCGCCGGCACATCCGTGGTTCGACGCCGGCCGCCCGCTCCTGGTGCTGCCTGCCGCCTTCGATGCCGCGCGCGCGGCGAGCGCCGACCGGTACCCCGCCGACCACCCTGCCAGGGTCGTCATCGCTGGCGTGGCGCGGCCCGCGCTCGTGAGCGAGCTGCCCGCCGAGGCCGACGCGTGGCTGATCGAGCCACTGCCTGCCGAGGAGGACGCACGCGCCCTGCGAGGCCTGCGCGCGGTGATGGAGCGCCTCTACGGTCCCGCCGGTTGCCCCTGGGATCGCGAGCAGACGCACGAGACCCTGCGGACCTACCTGCTGGAGGAGAGCTACGAGCCCGTCGACGCGATCGACCGGGGGGACCTCGAGGCGCTGCGCGAGGAGCTCGGCGACCTGCTGGCGCACCTGTTCATGCACACCGCGATGGCGCAGGAGGCCGGCGAGTTCGCGCTCGAGGACGTCACCGAGAGCGCCGTGCGAAAGATGGTGCGGCGCCACCCCCACGTCTTCGGAGACGAGGCCGCCGGGAGTAACGAAGAGCTGCTCGCGCGCTGGGACCAGATCAAGGCCGCCGAGCGAGGGGCCGCGGGCGGCGCTCGCAACGACGAGGCCCCGGGCGCGCTCGCCTCGGTACCGCTCGCGGCTCCAGCGCTGCAGCGCGCGCAGTCACTGCAGCAGCGGGCCGTCCGCGCTGGCGCCCTCGAGCCCGCACGCGACGGGATCGCCGCGCTCGCCCTCGCGGTGGACGAGCTGGCGGCGCAGCCCGACCCGACCAGGCTCGGCGCAGCGCTGTGGGCGGCCGTGCGCGTCGCACGAGAGCTCGACGTGGATGCCGAGGAGGCGCTGCGGACGCGCGCGACCGCGTTCGCCTCGGCCTTCGCCGCACTCGAGCGCGAAGCGCGGGCTGTCGGGGCGCCCCTCGATGGGCTGCCTGTCGAGCGGCGTGCGCTGCCGTGGGCAAGCGCACCAGCCCCGAGGACAGGCGCGCAGTAGAAAGCACAGCGCCCCGCGCCCGCTGCTACACTCGAATGGCGGTCGGCGCGATGCCGGACGCGAACGAGTTTCGACCCAACACCCTCACGGAGGTTCGCTTCATGGCCAGTAGTACGTCAGTCGTCACCCCGGAGCGCTACGCGACCGGTATCCCCTCGTACAAGGAGTGGATCGCGGCGATCGGGCAGCGGCAGGCGGAGTTCCAGCGCCACTACGACGAGTTCCAGCTCGGCAGCGAGGACATCGCGTATTTCAAGAAGCTGGTCCAGGAGAAGGGCCTGAAGGCGCTCGTCATCGGCGAGGACTGGTGCCCGGACGTCTGGCGCGGCCTGCCCGTGATGGCGCGACTGCAGGAGGCCACGGGCATGGAGGTGCGCTACTTCATGCGCGACCAGAACAAGGACATCATGGCCGAGTTCCTCAAGAACGGGGAGTTCGAGTCGATCCCGGTGTCCGTGTTCTACGACGGCAACCACAACTACCTCGGACACTGGATCGAGCGGGCGAAGCTCGCGGACGAGCAGATGGGCGAGGTACGTCGGAAGTCCCTGCCGAGCCCGATGCCCGAGCAGGGCACGCCCGAGTACCTGGCGGCGATGGACGCGGCGCGCACGGCCGCCATCGATGCGGCCGAGCCGTGGCGGCAGGCGCAGATCCAGGAGATGCGCGAGCTGCTCGAGCGGGCGCTCGCCTAGCGCGGAGCGCTTCTCGTCACACGCGCCACACGCACACCGGCCGCCCTCCAGGGGCGGCCGGTTCGTATCTCCGTACCTCCGAGCGCTCACGCACGAGCGTCATCGCGGTCGCTGCGCCGCCCTCGATGACTGCGCGGCGCCGAGGGCAGCGCGCCTAGTCCTCGGCGGCTCGCCTGACCGGGGCGGGGCGTGGTGTCTCGTTCCGAGAGGCGTCCGCGCGGGGCGTGTCGCCGTCGGGCGTGCCGCCGACGCGCGAGATGGGGCGTCGGCGTGCGAGCGGGGACGGGGCTCCGCTGCGTGGCGCGCTCCCGGCACCGTTCGCGCCATTCGCGCCATTCGAGGCGTTGCTTGGGCCGCTCGAGGCAGCGCTTGATGCCGCCGTCGCCGCAGCCACCGGCTCGCGGGCGGGCTCGTCGTAGGCCTCGTCACCCGCGGAGAAGTCGAGGCGTGGCGCGGCGCGGCTCGCGGGCGGGGCCACCGGCGCGGAGGCCATCGCGCGCGGCGTCGCGCAGTGCGGGCAGTACCGCCACGCGTGCAGCATCAACTGGTTGCAGCGCGGGCAAGGCTCCTTCAGCGCTGTGCCGCAGTAGGCACAGACGCGGAAGTCTGCCTCCGCCGGCCGGCGGCAGCTGGGGCAGGCGCTCAGGGTCTGGATGTCGGCCAGGATCGCCTCTTGCTCGATTTCCCGGTCGTAGGCGTGCTGTAGCGTCTCGGCAGGCCGCAGCGCCATGTAGATCGGGAGGCCGATCAGCGGCAGCACCACCACGATGCTCACGCTCACGGCCTGGGAGATGGGGTCGCGCGTGCGCGCGGAGATGTCCCGGTAGGTCCAGATCACCGTCGCGAGCCACATGAGGGCCAGGTAGCCGATGACCAGCGTCGCGGCGAGGCGGGCGGTCGCCTGCCAGTCGCCGCCGGGCCAGCTGATGAGCACGTCCACGTTGCGCCTCCGCTGCTGGGGTCGGTGAGGCCAGACTACCACGCCGCCCGGAGCAGGTCTGTCGAAAGCCGTTCGTGCCACGCGAGACGTGGGCAGGCTGTGGAGGGGGCGTCGATAGCGGCATCGCGCCATGCGGAGTGGGGACTAAGATCGGTGGAATGCAGCTTCCACTCGAGCCCCCGCCAGCCGATATTCCGCCGCCGTCTTCGGTAACAAGTAACCGCAGTCATAACCACGAATTGAGCGCGCGCGCCGACGAGGCCGAGCAACGCGCCATGCTCGCGACTGACGTAACGACTGACCGGCCGACAGACAGGCAACTCGAGAGCCCGCCGGACTACCTCGATGTGCCGCCACCCGAGTTCGCGCCCGAGCCGGGCGAGTACGCGTCGCGGGAGCCATCGGAGCTCGGTCGCGAGCCCGACGCGCGGTTTCGCCGTCGCGCCCCCCGCGAGCCCGAGCCCGAGCTCGAACTGCCCGCCGACTTCGTGCCCGCGATACCGCTCGAGGAGCTGACCTCCGGGTTGAACGCTGCGCAGCGCCAGGCCGTCGAGGCGCACGGCGGCGGACTGCTCATTCTCGCGGGGCCGGGCTCCGGGAAGACGCGCGTGATCGCGCACCGCATCGCGTACCTCGTGAACTACCTGCGAGTGCCGCCGTGGCGCATCCTGGGCGTCACCTTCACGAACAAGGCCGCCCGCGAGATGCGCGAGCGCGTCGAGCGACTGCTGGGCGATCGCGCGTCGCAGCTGCACCTGGGGACGTTCCACTCCGTCTGCGCGCGCATCCTGCGGCGCGATGGCCACCACATCGGGATCCCCAACGACTTCGTGATCTACGACACCGACGACCAGATGGCCCTCGTGCGCCAGATCGAGGCCGAGCTGCAGATCGACCCGAAGCGCTTCCCGCCGCGGCAGCTGCTCTCCGCGATCTCGTCGGCGAAGAACGAGCGCCTCGACGTCGACAAGTACCGCGCGCAGGCGAACTCCTACTTCGAGGAGGTCGTGGGCCGCGTGTACGCCTCGTATGAGGCGGCGCTGCGTCGCAACGGGGCCACCGACTTTGACGACCTGCTATCGCTCGTGCTGCAGCTCTTCGAGACCGTCCCCGAAGTCCGCGAGGCGTATGCGGGGCGCTACCTCCACGTGCTCATCGACGAGTTCCAGGACACGAACATCGTCCAGTACGAGCTGTCTCGACTGCTCGCCTCGAAGCACCACAACATCACCGCCGTCGGGGACCCGGACCAGTCCATCTACTCGTGGCGCGCGGCGGACATCCGCAACCTGCAGCGCTTCGAGACCGACTTCCCCGGCACGCAGGTTGTGCTCCTGGAGCAGAACTATCGCTCGACCGGCCACATCCTCCGCGCCGCGCACGCCGTCATCGCCAAGTCCGAGGGGCGCCCCGAGAAGGCGCTGTGGACCGAGAACCCCGATGGCCAGCTCGTCCTGGTCAGCGAGGCTCGCTCCGGAGAGGACGAGGCGCTGTTCATCGCGAACGAGATCAACCGCCTCGTGCGGGTGCAGCAACGGTCGCCCGCCGACTTCGCCGTGATGTACCGCACCAACGCACAGTCGCGCGCCTTCGAAGAGGCGATGCTCTACATCGGCCTCCCGTACCGGCTG
>CADEHD010000139.1 GCA_902827055.1 uncultured Chloroflexota bacterium
GCCGACGATCATCGTCCTGCTCCTCATCACGACGATCCCCGCGATGGTACTGGCGTCCGGCGGCTGGCCCGATGTGCGGCTCGTCCTCTCGACGCTCCTCGGTGGCTTCCTCTCGGCCGGCGGGGCCGCCGCGATCAACCAGTTCGCGGACCGCGACATCGACGGCATCATGCAACGCACGCGGCACCGCCCCATCCCGGCTGGCGTCGTCCCGCCAGTGCACGCCGCATGGTTCGGGCTGGCGCTGGGTATCGCGTCGGTCGCGTGGCTCGCGTGGCAGGTCAACGCGGTGTCGGCAGCCCTCGCCGCTGCCGCCATCGCGATGTACGCCGGGGTCTACACGTACGGCCTGAAGCGCACGACCGTCCAGAACATCGTCATCGGGGGCGCTGCTGGAGCCGCGCCCCCCGTCATCGGCTGGGCCGCGGTCACGGGCACGATCAACGTCGAGGCGCTCCTGCTGTTCCTCATCGTGTTCTACTGGACCCCGCCCCACTTCTGGGCGCTCTCGCTGCGCCTCGAGGAGGACTACCGCGCCGCGGGCGTCCCGATGGGCCCCGTGGTCTGGGGCACCGACGAGACGAAGCGCCAGATTCTGCTCTACTCGGTGCTGCTGGTGGCGGTCACGGTCGTCTTCGGGGCGGTCGCGCAGCTGCGCTGGCTCTACTTCGGCACGGCCGTCGCCGGCGGGCTCTGGTTCATCTGGCTCGCGATCCGGCTCCGCCGCGAGCAGGGCGGCCCCGACCAGGCCATGCCGCTGTTCTTCTTCTCGATGGTCTACCTGGCGGCGCTCTTCGCATCGATGATGGCCGACGAGCTGCTGCTCGGCTGACCCCCGGCCCCCGAGACGCGTCCCTGCAGGCCCCCCCCCGTGCGCCCGAGGGCGAGTCGCGCCCGCTGCGCAGAGGCCGCAGGCGCCCCGCTGACGCGCCGCCGAGGGGTGGCGCGCCTCAAGCGGACCGAACCCAGTGACCGGACGAGCTAGCGCCGGGGCTCCCAGCGGAAGTACCGCGACGCGAACAGCGCCGCCGCGAGACCCCACGCTGCAACGATGGCCAGGTGCATCGGCTCGTACCCCAGTCCGCTCTCGAACGGATTGAAGGCGGTGCGTACGGCGATCGCCATGTGCCGCAGCGGGAACAGGCTCGCGAACGTCGTGAGCCACTCGGGCGCGGACTGCATGGGGATGAACAGGTCGGAGATAAAGGTCAACGGCAGCATGATCCCGTTCACCACCGCAGGCGCGGCATCCGAGTTCGGCACGATCGTGGCGACCGCGATCCCCATCGCGGCGAACGCGGCGGACCCCACGGCGAGCGCCAGCAACGCGGCCGGCAGGGTGCGCGTCGGCAAATCGACGCCGTAGAAGACCCATCCGAACGCGGCCACGATCACCACGAGCACCAGCCCGATCAGCACCGCGTGCAGCACCTTGCCGCCCAGCAGCGCCCACGCCGGCAGGGGCGTGCCGCGCAGCCGCTTCAGCTGTCCGAGATCCTGCGCGAACGCCACGTTCATCGCGACGTTCGTGTAGCAGGCGTTGATGACGGAGTAGGCGGCAATCGATGCCACGTAGTACGTGGCCATCGAGGTGGTGCCGCCCTCGACCGGGATCTCGCGGTTCCCGAACACAGCCGTGAACACCACGAGGAAGATCAGGGGGAAGATCGCCGTGAAGAACGCGCTCGCGGGGTTCCGCCGCATCGAGCGGTTTTCGTAGCCAACCTGGCGCAGCGCCAGACGCAAGCCGCTCATGGGGTCATCTCCTCGGCGCGGGCCACCAGCTCCAGGTACACGTCCTCCAACGAGGGTCGCACGACGCGGAGGCCGGGCAGCTCGCGCCCGGCGGCTGCGGCCCACGCGACCAGCGGCGCGAGCACGCGCGTCGGCTCGGTCGTGTGGATCACGACGCGTCCCTGCTCGACGATCGCGTTGGCTGGCAGCTCCGGCGGTGTGCCCTCGCTGCCCCCGAACTCGAACTCGATGATCGCCGCACCGCCCGTGCCCATGAGCTCGTCCGGCGTCCCGAGGGCGATCAGACGACCGCGCGCCATGATCCCCACGCGATCCGCGAGCTGCTGCGCCTCGTCGAGGTAGTGCGTGGTCAGCAGCACGGTCTTCCCGAGCGAGCGCAGGCCACGCACCATGTCCCACGCCTCGCGACGCGCGTTCGGGTCGAAGCCCGTCGTGGGCTCATCGAGGAACAGCAGCTCGGGGTCTCCGATGATCCCCAGCGCCACGTCGAGGCGTCGCCGCTGTCCGCCGGAGAGCCGCCGCACGCGCGTGCCTGCCTGCTCGCTCAGCCCCACCAGCGCCAGGGCCTCCTGCGGCTCGAGCGGGTGCGGGAAGTACCCGGTGAACATCTGCACCATCTCGAGCACCGTGAGGTACTGGTCGGCGACGGTCTCCTGCAGCACGATGCCCACGCGCTCCCGCAGCGCACGCTCCCCGAGCGCCGGATCGAACCCGAGCACCGTCACCTCGCCCGCCGAGCGCGGACGGTACCCCTCGATGATCTCCACGGTCGTGGTCTTGCCCGCGCCGTTGGGGCCCAGCAGCGCGAACACCTCCCCGCGGTGGATGTCCAGGTCGAGGCCCCGCACGGCCTCGAAGTCCCCGTAGCTCCGACGCAGTCCGCGTACGCGGATGGCGAGTTCCCTCGTGGGTGGCTCGGGCGCGGCAATCGACGTAGTCACGGTGCTCCCGACGTTGCACGGCGGCGACCACACTGGTCGCCGCCCGCTCCGCATCGATGATCGCAGCGTGGCCGGTCGATGGGAAGCAAGGACGGTGGGAGGTCGCGTCGTGGGAAGTAGTACCGGCGGCGGCACCCCCTACGAGCGCGTCACCTCGACGCGTGCCGACTCTGCCAGCTCCACCTCCGCGAGCCACGCCGAGTGGTGGCGCGCCGCCCAGCGCCGCCGCACCCGTCCGCCGGTCATCCCACGCAGCGCCTCGCGCGTCGAGGGGTGCACCATCGCGAGGTACAGGTGCCCCAGCAGCACCGGGATGAAGAGCAGCGAGACCCAGGTGTGCAGCGGAAAGACCGACTCCACGAACTCCGCCGAGAAGAACGCCTTGCTGAAGAAGTTGATCCCCAGGACGACGCCAGTGCCCAGCAGCGCGGCAAGCGCACCCGCGGAGAGCAGCGCGTTCAGCTTCTGACCAGCATTGAACTTCCCCACGCGCGGCGGCACCGAGGCGCTCCCTACCCCTGTCAGCACGAGGTGCTGGAGCCACAGGTAGTCATCGATGGTGACGCGGATCAGCGCCCCCAGGTCCGCGCGCGCGTCGCGCCTCCCGAGGAGCGGCAGCACCACCACCACGATCGCAGCCAGCACCGCGAACCCGGTCACCACGTGCAGCAGCGCGAACACACGCTCGCCCGCGAACTGCGTCGCCTTCAGCGTCGGGAAGTAGTTGGTGAGCCCACTGCCGAGGAGCACGAGGAACGGCCCCGCCAGCACCCAGTGTGCGAGTCGCGTCGGCCAGGTGAAGCGCGCCACGTCGTCGTCCTCGGGCGTCACCGCTTCGAGGCGTCTCGCTACGTTGGGATCCACGCGTCGGTCTTCCAGCCGCGCTGCTCCCAGTAGCCCGTGTCCTGCACGTCGCGAAACTCGATGCGCGTAAGCCACTTCGCGCCTTTGTAGCCGAACATCCGAGGCATCACCACGCGCAAGGGCAGACCGTGGTCCGGCGACAGCGGCGCGCCGTCCATGTCGTAGGCGATCATCGCATCGGGGAGGCGCGCCTGCTCGAGCGAGAGCGAGTCGCGATACGTCGCCCCCAGCGAGTGGAACGTGATGTGGCTCGCCCGCGCCGCCGGCCGCGCGAGGTCGATGATCGACTGCAGCCGCACACCGTCCCACATCACGTCGTCGATGCCCCACCCCTCGACGCAGTGGAAGTCGCTGACCTGGCGGACGGCGGGCAGCGCACGCAGCTCGTCGTACGTCAGCGTGAGGGGACGCTCCACCAGCCCGTCAATCGTGAGGCGGTACGTCGAGAAGTCGAACAGCGGTCGCGGGCGCTCGACGGTGTTGATACGCCAGCTGCCCATCGAGGCCACGGCACGCGTCCCCAGGAACGCGAGCAAGCCACCGCCCGCAATCACTCCCAGGAAGCGCGCCCTCGAGAACAGCCGAATCGCCGCGGAAGCCGGACCCTGCGTCATGTGTCACCCCGGTCGTGGTACGCCCACATCGAGTGTACGCGCGTGCACGAAGCCCGGATGACGAATCTGACGCGGTTCAGGCCGGGCGAACCCGCCTAGTCGATGACCTCGAGCAGGCGGAAGTGCAGGCGCCCGGACGGCGCCTCGACGAACACCTCTTCGCCGGTGCGGCGGTTGATCACCGCGTGCCCCACGGGCGACTCCACCGAGATCTTGCCCTTGGCCGGGTCCACCTCGTTCGGGGAGACCAGGTGGAACGTCTGCTCCTTCTCGGAGCTCACGTTGAGGAGCTTCACCGTCGACCCGACGTTCGCGCGCCCCTGCTTCTGCGAGGGATCGATGATCACAGCGTGGCGCAGCCGCGCCTCGATGTCGCGGATGCGCGCCTCCAGGTGCGCCTGGGCGTCGCGCGCGGCATCGAGCGGCGCGTTCTCGCGGAAGTCCTTGTCGGCCATCGCCGCGCGGAGCTCCTCCGCGATGCGCGGCCGCTCCGACTTCAGGTCCTCGAGTTCCTTCTCGAGCGCCGCCAGCCCCTCGACGGTCATCTTGTAGGCTTCGCCGCCCAGTTCGACCACCGCGCTGTCGCCGCGCGCGCCGCCGGCGCTGGGCCCGAGGTGCAGCGCGGGCACGAGGTTCTCCGACGTGAACGCCAGCCGCGAGGCGTACGCAAGGAACGCGCGCACCGGCTCAAGCTGGGTCGCGTCCTCGACGCTGTCGTGCTGGAACTGCGCCGCGAAGCGCGCCACGTCCCTCGCCGACAGCTCGCCGATCGGGCGCTCCGGCCCGAACGCCTCGATGAAGGCGTCGATCTGCGGCCGCTCTTCGCGCGCCTTCTCCGGGTCGATGCTCTGCACAAAGTGGGCGAGTGCCTCGCCAGCGGTCATCCGTTCCGCCATGACGCGGCCTCCGCTTCCGGCACGCCGCCCAATGGAGGCAGGGCGTGAATACGCGTACTGTCGAGGTTGCGCGCGGCGCCGTCCCTGCACGCACCTTGAGTCTCTAGGAGTGGTTGCCCGGGTGTCAATGCAGAACGGTCCCTCGCCAGAGGCCCTTCCGCTCCTCATCGCCTTGCGCCAGGAGGCGACGCGCGTCGGGCTGCACCCCGCCGAGCACCCGCTCGACGCCGAGACCGAGTCGCGCTTCGCCCGCTACTACGCCCTGCTCCTCGAGTGGAACGAACGCGCCGGGCTCACCACGGTCACCGATCCCGTCGAGGTGGCACAACGCCACTTTGGCGAGTCGCTGGCCCTCGCCGAAGTGTTACGTCACGCCGAGGTACTCACCCCCGGCGCACGCCTCATCGACCTCGGTGCGGGCGCCGGCTTCCCCGGCCTGCCAATCGCGATCCTCGATTCGTCGCTGCAGGTCGTGCTCCTCGAGTCGCCAGGGCGGCGCGCCGACTTCCTGGCGGCCGACTTGGCCACCGGCGCGACGGGCGCCGGAGGATCCACCGGCACCTGATAGCTGAACAACCCGATGCGCAATCGGTTCCCCGCGCCGAGCGTGCTGCCGATGCCGGCAGCGTCGTCGTCGGCAATCATCTTTTCCACGCGCGGGACCAGGTCGCCGGTGATCGAGCGCCAGTGATGCGCGACCAATTCGCGCAGCGAGGCCAGCGATTTCTCCGACAGGCCATCGGCATACAGCGCCTGTTCGAAATGCTCGCTGCCGCCGGCCAGGACGTTGGCGACTGCAGCGCTGAAATGGTCGACCACGTTGGCGCCGAGG
>CADEHD010000140.1 GCA_902827055.1 uncultured Chloroflexota bacterium
GTGCGAGGGGATCGGGCCCTGCTGCTCGATGACTCGGGTGTTGGCCAGCACGTCGCGATACAGGCTCTCCGAGACGTCGCCCGCGATGATCGTTGCGTCGACCTGCCCCGCCTTGAGGGCCTCCCAGCCCTGGGCGTAGCCGCCGGAGAAGACGACCTCGCCGAAGAACGAGCGCGGGTCCGCCTCGCGGTTCGCGGCGGGCTTCGCGACCACGCCAAGCTCGAGCGCGCGCGCCAGCGGCGCGACGTAGCCCGAGGTCGAGAGTTGCGACGGGAAGGCGACCTTCTTGCCGCGCAGGTCCTCGAGTCGCTGGTAGGGGCTATCCGGCCGCACGACCCAGTACGAGAAGTAGTACGGCCGCTCCTGCTTCTCGCTGCCGATCACCACCTCGCGGATCTCGGCCAGGACGACATCGCTGCCGGCACGCCGCTGCGCGAGGGCGAGCGGCCAGGCGCTCATGAAGGCCGCGTCCGCGTGCCCGAAGCGCAGCGCCTCGATTACCCCCGCGTACGTCGTCGGGAACACGATCTCGACGGGCCGCCCGAGGCGCTCCGCGAGGAAGCGCTCGAGGTCTTTCGCGTCGGCTGAGAGCTGGTCGGGGGTGTTCGTCGGCTGGACCGCGATGACGAGCTTGTCGGTCGAGGCGGGCTCGGAGGCCGTTGGCGCCGGCGCGCTGGTGGAGGGCGCATCGCCGGCCCCGGCGCACGCCGAGGCAAAGACTGCGACCGCCGCGACAATAGTGGCACCTAATCTCCAGACCATCGTTCTACTACCACGGGAACTTCGCATGACAGACCTCCGCAGCACTGTGCAGGCTCAAGGAAGCGCTTATTACGCCCTCACGCAATCCCCGAAGGTCGCCCATTGCGGGGTTTTTCTGCATGTTTCTGCCGAAATCGACCACCGGACGACCCCGAGGTGACGCCGTCGGCGTCGGCTGCAGGCTCGGGACGGCGATCCACCTCGAGACGGGCGAGCGCTGGCGATGCCGGCGACGCGGGGGTCAGGAGTGACGAGTCAGGAGGGAACGCAACAAGCAGGGCCACCTGGCGGTGGCCCTGTCGTGGAACTCGACGTGCCCGAGAGCGGGCTAGCGGCTGTCGAGGGCCGCGAAACCTCGTGCGTCAGCGCCCGTGTAGATCTGGGTCGGGCGGAAGATGCGGTTACCGGAGGCCCACTGCTCCTTGAGGTGGACCACCCACCCCGCCGTCCGCGAGGCCGCGAAGATCGGCGTGAAGAAGTCGATGGGGATGTCGAGGGCGGCGAACACGCAGCCCGAGAACAGGTCGACGTTCGGGAAGAGCCCACGCGAGCCCATCTTCTCGGTCGCCACCGCCTCGACGGTGAGTGCGATCTGGTAGAGGTCCTTCTCGCGCTGCCGGACGATGACGCGATCGGCCAGCCGCTGGATGACGATCGCCCTCGGGTCCTTCACGTGGTACACGCGGTGGCCGAACCCTGGGATCTTGTAGCGGTCGTTGAGGAGCCGCTCGATCTCGGGCTGTGCCTTGGCCGGATCGCCAATCGACTGGAAGAGGCGGAGCGAGTGCTCGTTCGCACCGCCGTGCGCGGGGCCGGAGAGAGCACCGATGGCCGATGACACGACCGCCTCGGGCTCCGCCTTCGTGGACGTCACGACGCGGGCCGTGAACGTGCCGGCGTTCCCCGCCGAGTGATCGGCCTGGAGGATCAGGAGATAGTTCAGCACCTCCTCGTGGAGGGGGGAGGGCTCTTGCCCGGTGATCATCCGCAGCATCATGTGCGCGTGGCTCTCGCCCGGACGCGGCCCCTCGTAGGGCCGGCCGCCGACGGCCTGCGCGATCACCCCGACGAGGTGCCCGACCTTCGCGATGAGCGCGACGCCGCGGTCGTAGGCATCGTCGACGTGGGGCTCGAAGTCGTTGACGCGGGGCCCGAGGGCCGCCACGGCCGCCTGGAGCGCGAACATCGGGTGCGTGAGCGCGGAGGCGCTGCGGGCGAACTCGACCAGCTGGGGCGTGAGCGTGCGTGCGGACTCGAGTTGCTGGCGGATGTCGGCGAGGCGGGCTGTGCCGGGGAGGTCGCCGTCGTACAGGAGGGCGACGACTTCTTCGAACGTCGTGCCGTGCTGGGTGAGGTCTTCGATGGAGTAGCCGCGATACGTGAGTCGCCCGGCCTGCCCGTCGACGCGGGAGATGGACGACTCAGCGATCGGCACGCCCTCTAGGCCGGGGCTAAAGGAAGGCGTGTCGGTTGTCATGCAAGTTCACCCTCTCAAACCCGCGGCATCCGGACACTGCCGCCCCGCAGGTGCTCCGTGAGGACTGTTGTGGGTTCCGTACCCCCGCTCCCGATCGGATGAACTGAGTCCGACCAGACCGCGGCGCCATTATAGCCACGCCGCGTCAATGCTCAGCCCCGGGAGAATCCCGAGCGCTGATTGTGCTGGATTCGGCCGCTACGCGGCGGAACCATCACCGACCTGGGTCGCGATGAAGTTCTCGAGAATGCTAAAGACATCGTCAGCTGCCTCGCTGAGGCCGTGCCCGGCGCCCTCGAGGATCACCAGGTGCTTCGGGTCCTTGGCGCGCGCGTGAATGTCATCCGACGCCGCCCTGTCGAGGACGTCGTCCTTCGAGCCGTGGATCAGCAGCAGCGGGCGGTTGAGCTTGTCGACGTCCTGCGTGCCGAACCGCTGTGATGACATCGCGACGACCGAATTGACGATCCCACCGAGCTCGCCGGCCTTGATCGCCACCGCGCCGCCGAACGAATGACCGACCATGACCGCGGACTGCGCACCCAGCCCCTTGAGGAAGGAGCAGGCCGCCAGCGCGTCGAGCACGCACTCCTCGAACTCGCCGGGCTTTCGATACGCGACGCGCAGCGAGGTGACGCCGCGCTCGAGGAGGGCCTGACTCAGGCGGATGTACACCTTGTCCGCGGGCCCGTCGACGCCGCCGCCGGCACCGCCGATGAAGATCACGCAGCCCGTCTTGCCCTCGCGCGGCTGGAGGTACATCTCGATGGGGCCACGGGTGGTGTCGAGCTCGACGAGCATCTCGCCCGGCTGCGAGCCCGGCCGCGCGCTGGCGCGCTTGATGGAGAGCTCGAGGTCGGCGTCGGGATCGCGGGATGGCGGTGGAGGTGGCTGCCCGAAGGGTCCGGGGTTGAACAGCTCTTCCTCGGGAGAGCCGGGCGGGGTGGTCATTTCGTCCCCACTTCCGCACGACGCTTCGTGAGGAACCGCTCGAGGCGATTCATCGCCTCCTCGAGATCAGCATACGCCGCCGCGTAGCAGATGCGGACGAAGCCCTTGCCGCTCTCGCCGAACGAGGCACCGGGGATGACCGCAACCCGCTCCTCGACGAGCAGGCGCTCGCAGAACTCGAGGTCGTCGAGCCCCGTCGAGGTGATGTCAGGGAAGATGTAGAAGGCACCGCGCGGCTCGACCACCGGCAGGCCCATGCCGCGGAGGCGCGAGAAGACCAGCTGGCGACGACGGTCGTACTCCGAGACCATGCCGCGCACGTCTTCCTCGCCGCTGCGCAGCGCCTCGAGGGCCGCGTACTGCGCCGCGCTCGGGGCCGACATCATCACGTACTGGTGGACCTTCATCATCTCTTCGAGGACGACGGGGGGCGCGGCCGTGAACCCGAGGCGCCAGCCGGTCATCGCGTAGGCCTTCGAGAAGCCGCCGAGGAGGACCGTCCGCTCGCGCATCCCGGGGATCGACGAGAAGCACACGTGGTCGTGGCTGTAGACCAGGCGGTCGTACGTCTCGTCCGAGATGACCCAGAGGTCATGGCGACGCACGACATCGGCGACCGCCTCGAGGGCCGCCCGCGACATCACCGCGCCCGTCGGGTTCGACGGGTACGCAAGCAGCACCACCTTCGAGGCCGGCGTGATCCGCTCCTCGAGCTGCGCGGCCGTGACCATGAACTGGTCCTCGGCGGTGGTGGGAACCGCCACATAGCGCCCGCCCGCGAGCAGAATCACCGGCTGGAACGCGACGTAGGCCGGCTCCGGCACGAGGACCTCATCGCCCGGGTCGATAAGGGCGCGGCAGGCGAGATCGAGCGCCTCGGAGACGCCCGTGGTCAGGAGGATCTCGGAGCGCGGCGAGTAGGCCACGCCGTAGCGTCGCTCCAGCTGCTGGCTGAGGAGCTCGCGCACCTCGAGGAGCCCGTAGTTACTCGTGTAGCCAGTGCGGCCCTCGACCATGGCGTCCATTGCGGCGCGCGTCACCTGGGGCGGCGTGGCGAAGTCGGGCTGCCCCACGCCGAGGGAGATCACCCCCTCCATCGAGTCCAGCATCTCGAAGAAGCGCCGGATGCCCGAGGACGGGAGCGAGGAGACCACCGCCGACGTCTCGCCGCGGCGCGCGACGTGCTGATCGCCGCTCGGAATGGCGCGAGGCTGGAAGACGCGCTGCGCCATCAGGACACCCCCTCGAGCGCCGCGGGCGCGCGCAGATGCCAGTCGGTCAGCGCGCCATAGCCGTCGGCGGCGCGGATCAGGGTGCCCTCGGCGAACGGGCGCGCCATCAGCTGGAGGCCGACCGGCAGCCCCGAGGCGAAGCCACACGGCACGCTCATCGCGGGAATGCCCGCGATGTTGGCCGGGATCGTGAAGAGGTCGTTGAGGTACATCGAGAGCGGGTCCGCCGTCTTCTCCCCGAGCCGGAACGCCACACCGGGCGCGGTCGGCGTCAGGACCACGTCATAGCGCTCGAAGGCCGCGGCGAACTCGCGCCGGATGAGGGTGCGGACCTTCTGCGCCTTCAGATAGTACGCA
This sequence comes from uncultured Chloroflexota bacterium, assembly GCA_902827055.1. Lineage (GTDB taxonomy): Bacteria > Chloroflexota > Dehalococcoidia > UBA2979 > UBA2979 > RBC038. The sequence continues at coordinate 4,780 of CADEHD010000140.1, forward strand.
TCGTAATAGCCAGCGGACAGAGCGTACGTCCCGATCATGATGCGGCGCTTTACCTCATCACCGAAACCCTCACCCCGAGTCCGCGACATCTCGAGGGTAGCGCTCGGGCCATCATGATTGGAATAGCCGTACTTCACGCCGTCGTAGCGCGCGAGGTTGGCCGAGGCCTCCGACGGGGCGATGAGGTAGTAGACGGGCAGCGCCGCCGTGGCCGTCGGCAGGTCCACGCCGCGCTCGACCACAGCGCCGTTCGCGGCGAAGACCGCGATAGCCGCCTCGACGGCCTCGCGCACGCCGTCCTCGAGGCCCTGCGCGAACAGCGCGTCCGGCACCCCGACCCGCAAACCATCGAGGCCCCGCCCGAGGTCCGCCGTGTAGTCGGGCACCGGCAGTGGCGACGTCGTGGAGTCGCACGGGTCGTGCCCCGCCATCGCGGCCAGGAAGTTCGCGATGTCCTCGGCGTCGCGGGCGAACGGGCCCACCTGTTCGAGCGAGGACGCGAACGCGATCACCCCGAAGCGGCTCACGCGCCCGTAGGTAGGCTTGAGTCCCAGGATGCCGGTGAGTGAGGCTGGCTGGCGGATCGAGCCACCGGTGTCGGTGCCCGTCGCGAGGGGTACCCCGCGCGCGGCGACCGTCGCCGCGGAGCCGCCCGAGGAGCCACCCGGGACGCGATCGAGGTCCCAGGGGTTCCGCGTCGGGCCAAACGCCGAGTGCTCAGTGGATGAGCCCATCGCGAACTCGTCGAGGTTGGCTTTGCCGACGAACACCGCGCCCGCCTCGCGGAGTCGAGCCACGACCGTGCAATCGACGATCGGCACGAAGTGCTCGAGCATGCGCGAGGCGGCCGTGGTGGGCACGCCCTTCGTCGACAGCAGGTCCTTGATCGCGATCGGGATGCCCGTGAGAGGCGCGGCGTCACCGGCGGCGAGGCGGGCATCGGCCGCCGTGGCCTGGGCGAGCGCATCGTCACGGGTGAGGCGCACGTAGGCGTTGAGCTGGGGTTCCTGCGCCTCGAGGCGGTCCATCGTCGCCTCGGCGAGGGCGCGCGCGGTGTAGGCGCCAGCGCGGAGGCTGCGCGCGTGTTCGTGCGCGGTGACGT
>CADEHD010000141.1 GCA_902827055.1 uncultured Chloroflexota bacterium
CGGGAGGGCGTGCGCCACGGCGTCGCCACGAATCGAGCGGTAATGGTCGTGCCCCGCCGTCGAGACGGTCCTCGGGCTTGCCGCCCAACTCCGGCTCAAGCCCGGCTGCCCTGCGGCACCCGATGTATCCGACGTACCGCTGCTTCCTTCCGGACCTGACGGGGTTGGCCGGGCATCGCCGCGCAGGACCTGGCTCTCAACACCAGTGATGAACAGTAGACCCCGGGGGCGCGCACCCCTCGGGCGGGCATTCAGCCCCGCTAAAGCGGATTGCGGGTACAGGGCACCGCTAACTCCCCGCCTAGCACGACCGTCTCCCAGTCTAGCATGGGCAATGGGGTCGGCCGTAGACTGGCCTGGTACGCGGGCGCGGCCCGCCTGGGACGGATCCCCTCCTGCCAGCTCCCACGCCGCCCCGGCCCATTGGCGGCTTCCGCACGCCGATTCCCGGGTACGCCTCGACCGCTGGCGAGTACGTCGCGATCGACCTCGAGACGACCGGGCTCGACTCCACGGCCGACCGCATCATCGAGATTGGCGCGACGCGGTTCGACCGGCGCGGCGCCATCGAGGCGTTTCGCACCTTCGTGGACCCCGGCCGCGCGATCCCGCGTGAGGTCCAGCTTCTCACCTCGATCGCGGACGCCGATGTCGTCGGCGCGCCCACGCCCACGCTGGCGGTGGCACGCCTCGGGACGTTCGTCGGCGGCCGCCCCGTGGTCGGCCACAACGTGCGCTTTGACCTTGAGTTCCTGGCCGCGCACGGCTTCGAGGCGCGTGGTGGCGCGTTCGATACGTGGGACCTCGCATCCGTGCTGTTGCCTCGTGCGTCCCGCCTGAGCCTGGGCGCGCTGACCGCGCATCTCGGCGTGCCGCACCCGGACGCCCATCGCGCCCTCGCGGATGCGGAGGCGACGCGCGACGTCTTCATCGAGCTCCTCGACCGACTCGACGCGTTGCCACGGGCGACGATCGCCGACCTCGAGGCGATCGCGCGCTCGGCGGGCTGGGCGGCGCGCACGCTGTTCGAGGAAGCGCTCGACCGCGCGGATCCTGACGCCGACGCGTACCTCGGCAGCGCGCGCCCGCCACTGGTCGAGTCGCCACCGCTCGCGGTCGTCGGCGCGTCGAGCCCCGTGACCGCGACCGACCTCGCGGCGCTCTTCGACCTCGCGAGCCTGCGCGACGACGTGCTGCCGGGCTACGAGCGGCGGCGCGGCCAGCTCGAGATGGCTTCTGCCGTGGCGACGGCGCTGACTCACGGCGGGCAGATCGCCATCGAGGCGGGGACGGGTACCGGGAAGTCGCTTGCCTACCTGCTGCCCTCCCTGCTCCACGCCTCGCGGACCGGGCGGCGCGTGGTGATCTCGACGCACACGATCAACCTCCAGGAGCAGCTGCTGCAGCACGACCTCCCGGCAGCCACGGCGCTCGTCGAGGAGCGCGAGGGGCTGGAGCGCGGCACGCTCCGCGCGGCGACGCTGAAGGGCCGGGGCAACTACCTCTGCCTGGAGCGGTGGACGCTGCGCCGGCATGACCCGCGCCCACGGACGCTGCCCGAGGCGCGCCTGCACGGCCGGATTGCGACCTGGCTACCGACGACGGTGACCGGTGACCTCGGCGAGCTCTACATGTCGTCGGATGAGCGCGAGGGCTGGGCGGCGCTCTCGGCGGGTGACGCAGACTGCCTCTCGCGGCGCTGTGAGTTCGTGCGCGAAGGGAGCTGCTTCCTGTTGCAGGCGCGGCAGCGTGCGGCCTCGGCGCACGCGGTGGTGGTGAACCATGCGCTGCTGCTCGCCGCGTCGTCGGTCGAGTCGGGGGCGCTGCCGCCCTTCGACCAGCTGGTGATCGACGAGGCGCATCGCCTGGAGGAAGTCGCGACGTCTCAGTACGGCGGCACGCTCTCGCTGCGTGAGCTGCGTGCGCTGCTCGAAGGGTTCGCGGCGTCCGAGGGCGTCGCGAGTCAGATGCAGCGCTCCGCATCCCTCGATTCATCGCCGCTGTCGCCCGCCGCGGGGCTCGTGCCAGACGCCGAGGCGCTGCGCACGGCCGCCCGTCGGGCGCGCGATCGCGTGCCCGCGCTGGACCAGGCTCTGCGCGCCTACCTCGCGGAGCGGCGCGAGACCGGCGACGCCGGATCGGAGGACGAGGTGGCGATCACCTCCGGTCGCTACTCGCAGCCGCTGTGGGAAGAGGTGGAGGAGCGCGCCGTCGAGGTGGAGCTTGCCAGTGTCGGGCTGATCCGCGAGCTCGAACGCTGCCGTGCCACGCTCCAGTCGATGCCACCGGGGAGCGTGTTCGGCCTCGACGAGATGGCGGGGGCACTCGGGCGCGGCGCGCAGCAGCTGCAGGAGGTGCGACAGGTCCTCGGCGATGTGCTGGGTGCGTCGCCCGGCCTCGTGCGCTGGCTCCGAGTCAGCGACGGCGACGCGCGGCTCAGCGTCGCGCCGCTGGATGTCTCGGATCGGCTGCGCGCGGAGCTGTACGAGCGCTGCTCGACCGTGGTCGCGACCAGCGCGACGCTCAGCGCGGGTGACTCATTCGACTTCTCGTTGCGCGCGCTCGGCCTTGAGGAGGCGGAGACGCTCAGCATCCCGTCGCCCTTCGACTACCGGCGCGCGGCCCTCGTCATCGTGGCAAACGATGTCGTGGAGCCCGATCAGCCGGGGCACGCCTCGGCGCTGCAGGGTGCGCTGGCGGGTGCGGCCGCCGCCGCCGAGGGGCGCACGCTGGCGCTGTTCACCTCGCATGGTGGGGTGCGACAGGCGGCGGCGGCACTCCGGGGCACGCTCTCACGCGAGGGGATCACGGTGCTCGCGCAGCAGGTCGACGGCACGCCGGCGCGACTGCTGGAGGCACTGCAGGGCGATCACCGCACGATGCTCCTGGGGACGGCGGCCTTCTGGGAGGGCGTCGACGTGCGCGGCGACACGCTGTCGGTGGTGGCTGTGGCCCGGCTGCCGTTCCCCGTACCCAACGATCCGATTCACGCGGGCCGCGCTGCCCTCTACGACGATGGGTTCGCGGAGTACTCGCTGCCGCAGGCCCTCCTGCGGTTTCGCCAGGGCTTCGGGCGGCTGATTCGCGGCGCCGAGGAGCGGGGCGTGTTCATCGTGCTCGATCGCCGCGTGCTCACCCGTCGGTACGGGGAGGCGTTCCTCGACGCGCTCCCGGACTGCGAGGTGCGGCGCTTGCCAACCTCCCAGATCCCGGGGGCCGTGCGGGACTGGCTGGCGCGGTGAGTCGCGCTCCCGCGCGCGGCCGGGGCACGCCGAGTCCGGGCGTCGCGTGGGCGCGCAGTCGCGAGGTGGTGCTCGTGGCGCTCGACCCGGGCGAGGCGCTGCCGGCAGGCGTGCAGCACGCGCTCCGCGATGGCATCGAGCGCGGCTACGAGGGGCCGACGCCGGCGCTGCCCGTCGACGCTCGCGTGTACGGCATCGAGGTGCGTGGCGCGACGGTTGGGGTGCTCGCCGTCCGCGCGGGGTGGCCGACGCCCGGTGACGCCTCGATTGTCGCGGTGGCCATCGACCCGGCGGCGCGCGGTCGCTCGCTCGCGATGCGCGCGCTGCTGCTGGCAGAGCGGTCGCTCGCTCTCGAGGGCTTCGCGCGCTGCCTCGCGGTGGTCCCCCGGACGAACGGGCGCGGCCTCTACTTCATGCTGCGCTGCGGTTACGCCCCGGTGCTCGCGGGCGCGCCCGACGGGGGTGCGGCCGACCTCACGTGGTTCGCGCGGCGGGACGGTCGTGCCGGGGCGCGCGGCGCCTGAGGCTGTTGTCGCCTGCGCCGTCTACGCAGTCCCGAGGTCAGCGTCGTGCGCGCCGCGCGCGAGCCTGCGCCATCTGGCGCCGAACCCAGCGTCGATACAGCGCGGCTGCGAGGACGGCCGTGACGACGACGAGCAGGAGTCCGGCGGTGTCCTCGGCGCCCTCGGGGAGCTGGCCGAACCAGCGGCCGATCCAGATGCCGAACGCGACGGCGAGCATCGTGCCGAGGGGCCAGCCGCGGCCCTCTCGCGACGCCTCCGCGTCCGGGTCGGGGGCGTCCGGCTCGTCGAGTTCGTCGTACTCTTCGCCGCCGTACTCGTCGCCCTCGTAGGCGACGTCCATGATGGCGTCGTCGTCCGCGGTCGGCGCGCCCGACGGGCGGTCACCCGCGCGTTCGTGCGGAGCGCTGCGCTCGGCAGTCACGAGTCGATGCGGCGGTAGCGACGCCGGGTGCGCGGCCGTTCGCGCTTCGGTGGCGGCTCGCTCGTGCGGCCCGTGGCCAGCGAGGGCGCGGGCGGTGCGCCGGGGAAGGTGGGCGCGATCGCCTGCATCATCTCGGCGTGGCGCGCGGTGGTGGCGTTGCCGTGTCCCTGCATGGACTCCGCCTGGAGTCGATCGATGCAGGGCTGGCAGAAGTACTCGAGGCCGAGGCTCTCGCCGATCCATGCGTCGCCGCAGTCGATGCCCGGCTGGTCGTTGCGCGGATTCAGGTGGAAATCAGCGCCACAGCTGAAGCACTGCTGGACGTTGCGCAGGTCCGCCTCGAGCTTGCCGCACACCGAACACGTCACCGGGTCACCGGTCCAGGTTGTCATCGAGCGTCCTTTGCGCCTGCACCTCGGAGGGCGGATCTGGCGTCACGCTGGCCAGGGAATCGCGCACCAGCCGCCGGGCCTGTGCCCGTGTGTGCAGCGTGCCGAGGAACCGCTCGCGACGCAAGCGGCGCAGCCACTCGCCCATCGCGGGGCCGGGGGCGATCCCCAGCTGCTCGAGCTCCGTGGGGGTGAGGGCCGGGCGCGTCCGTTCCCAGCGTCCCAGTTCGCGCTGTAACGCACGTTGTGGGGCGGGAGCCAGCCAACGCGCCGCGGTGCGACCCGGCGTCGACAGCCCCTCGAGGGGGGCGAGGGCGTCGGGGGTCGCCTCGCTGCACTCGAGGAGGGCCCGCGCGCCCTCGACGGCGCGCGCGACCTCGCGCGGCGCGCCGAAGCGCTCGATGACGGCGGCGGCTGTGCCGGGCTCGAGGGGGGCGCAGAGAACGGCTGCGAGGACGGCCACGGGGATCGGTCCGCGACGCCGCAGCAGGGCGGCCTGCGTCGCGGGAGTGAGGTGCAGGCCCTCGACGGTGGCGCCGAGTGCGCCCCAGTCCTCGAGGAGGGCGAGCACGCGCCCCGGCGCGGGCTCCTCGGCGGTGCGGACGAACTCCGCCCAGAGCCGCTCGCCGCTGATCGCGGCGAGCCACGCAAGGCCTCCCCCGAGTGCCGCGAGCGTGTCCTCCTCGGGGTGCAGGTCGAGGCGAACGGCGTAGCGGGCGCCGCGCCAGATCCGAGTCGCGTCGTCCCGGAATGAGGCGGCGTGCAGGATGCGCAGGCGACCATGCCGGAGATCCTCGAGTCCGCCGTACGGGTCCAGGAGGTCGCCCTCACGATTGCCAGCGAGGCAGACGGCGATGGCGTTGACCGTGAAGTCGCGGCGCGCGAGGTCGGCCTCGATCGCGGCGTCCAGCGTCGGTTCCGGGAGGGCGCCAGGCCGGGCGTACGTCTCGGTGCGGCTCCGCGCGAAGTCGATGCGGCCGGTGGGGCTGCTCACGGTCGCGGTGCCGAACCGATCATGCTGCGTGACGGCGCCGCCAAGCGCCTGGCTCGCCGCGCGCGCCGCGACATCGGGCGCGCTCGTGGTGACGAGGTCGAGGTCGACCAGGGGCCGTCCGAGGGCGACGTCGCGCACCGCGCCTCCGACCGCCCAGCACTCGATGTCGGGCGACGCCGCGAGGGCTGCGTCGAGGGCGCCGCGGAGGTCGCGCGGCAGGGCCGCCACGATGGCCTCGGCGCTAGGGCGTATAAGCGAGTGCTCACTTCTGCGCGTT
>CADEHD010000142.1:0-1260 GCA_902827055.1 uncultured Chloroflexota bacterium
ACGAATCGGAGTCGCGTGAAGCTGTGGACACTGTGACGCCATCCCCTCGAGGCCCGTCGGGCGACCACCCGACTCCCCGCGTCCCGGCAGGCGTCGATGCCCCCCGGTTCCTGGATGCCATTGCCCGCATCGATGCCGCGAACGCGCTGGATCCTACAACCCTCGTGTTCCACGGTGTGGCCCGCCCGAAGGAGCTCGCCCACGCCGAGCTCGCCACGGACTGGGCCTGGCGGCTCAGCCTCGCCGCAGGCCATGAGCCCTCCGAGGCCCTGCTGCTCGCCGCGCGCGCGCACCATATCGAGCGGTGGACCGTTCCGCGCGAGCGCTATCCGGACGGCCGCACCGGCTACCTGCGATGGCGCACCGGCCTCTACCAGCTGCACGCTGGCCGCGCCGCGGCCATCCTCGAGGCCTGCGGCTACCCCTCCGACACGATCGAGGCGACGGCGCGCATCATTCGCAAGGAGCAGCTCCGCACGAACCCGGACGCGCAGGCGCTCGAGGATGCCCTCTGCCTCGTGTTCCTGGAGACACAACTGAATTTGGACTGGCAACGGATCGACGATGACAAGATGGTCGAGGTGCTGCGCAAGACCTGGCGCAAGATGAGCCAGGCTGGCCACGACGCCGCCCTCAGCCTGGAACTCGACGAGCGCGCGCGAGCCATCGTCGCCCGCGCGCTCGAGGTGTCGGCCTAGACGGGTGCCCCACCCCACCCCGGAGGTCGCATGAGGCGACTCGTCATCTGTTGCGACGGCACGTGGAACGTCCCGTCCGACAACACCAACGTCCGCAAGCTGTTCACCGCGGTGGCCCGGACACCCGATCAGCCGGAGCCCTACTACGACCCCGGGGTCGATGGCATTCTCGGCGGCCTCTTCGGCGAGGGCATCTCCGGCAACATCCGCGATGCCTACCGCTGGATCTGTCAGTCCTACCAGGAGGGCGATGAGCTCTACCTGTTTGGCTTCAGCCGCGGCGCCTTCACCGTGCGCAGCCTCGTGGGGTTCATCCGCGTCGCCGGGCTCCTGCCGCCGGACCGCCTCGACGCCACCGACCAGGGCTACGAGGTCTATCGATCGGCGAAGGGTGCGGACGCCGAGGTCGCCCAGCGCTTCCGGGACATGCACGGCACCCGCCACATCCGCGACGTCCGCATCGCCTGCCTCGGAGTCTGGGACACGGTCGGCGCGCTCGGGGTCCCGGTCACCAGCCTCCGCCCGCCGCTCCCCCGACGCTGGCATCTCCACGACCCGCACC
>CADEHD010000142.1:1270-5760 GCA_902827055.1 uncultured Chloroflexota bacterium
GTCGATCGCGCCTACCAGGCACTCGCCATCGATGAGCACCGCACGCCGTTCCTCGCCGCCCCGTGGACCATCCCCATGGAGACGGACCCGGACCGCAGCGCCCGGCGCGGCCGCCAGGTCGTGGAGCAGACCTGGTTCCCCGGCGCGCACTCCGATGTCGGCGGCAGCGCGGGCGCGATCGCGTTCGCGTGGATGGTCGAGCGAGCGCAGAGCGCGGGCCTCGAGTTCGACGCCGACCGCCTCGGACGGTGGCTCCCCGCGCCCGATGCCGTGCCCACCATCGACGATGCCATCCCCACGCACTTCCAGGTCGCGGGCCGCGTCGACCGCCCCATCCTCGACCCGCGGTTCGCGAAGCAGGCGCTGCACCCGAGCATCGAGCGGCGCGCAGGCTACGCGCCGGACCACCTGCGCCTCGCACGCGAGGGCACGCCCCTGACCAGGCCGCGCTGGGCCCGCCTCCGCCTCACGATTCCCGCGCTGCAGGACTACTACATCCAGTCCTACGAGTCGGAGTTCCCACCCATCGATTGACCGCGCTCCGCCTCCACCCGGCGGACGGCGTTCACGACGCGCATCGCGGGAACCAGCGTGGCGACATCGTGCACGCGCACCACGTGCGCACCGAGCCGCGCCGCCAGCACGTTGAAGGCGATGGTGGCCTCCCCCAGGTGTGGCCCCTGCTGCCCGTAGGGCTGGCCCATCAGCTCGGCGAGGAACCCCTTGCGCGACGCCGAGACGAGCACCGGCCGCCCGAGGCGCACGAGGTCCGGCAGTCCCGACAGCATCCGCACGTTGTCGGACGCCGACTTCCCGAAACCGAACCCGGGATCGAGCCAGACCGGGCCCGCCCCGGCCCCTTCGAGGCTCGACGCCCGCTCCGCGAGAAAGGCGCGCACCTCACCCTCGATGTCGGCGTAAACCTGGTCGACCTCGGCGTGCCGCTGGGGGGCGCCGCGCATGTGCATCACGCAGATGGCCGCCCCACGCTCCGAGGCGAGGGCCGCCATCGAGGGGTCCACGGCCCCGCTCACGTCGTTCAGCAGCACCGCCCCCGCATCGAGGGCCGCGCGCGCGACCTCCGGGCTCCAGGTGTCCACGGAGACCGGGATGCCCTCGCGCGCAATCATCTCGATCGCCGGGACCACGCGCTCGATCTCCTCGGCGGCCGTCAGTTGCTGCGCGCCCGAACGCGTCGAGTGCGCGCCCACATCGATGATCTCCGCGCCCGCCTCGCGCAGGGCGATCGCCCGGTCGCGCGCCGCCGCCGGCGCCACCACCGAGTGCGTGACAGGCGAATCGACCGACACGTTGAGGATCCCCATCACCGCAGTCCGATGAGTGCAGTCGATGCGGTGCGCGCCCAGCTCGAGGATCACGGTGTCTCCTGCGGTGCGAGCAGCCGCTCCAGCTGCGCCCGCGCCTCGCCATCGAGCGCGAGCGGCAAGCCCAGCAGCTCGCGAGCCAGCGCGCTGTAGAGCGCGCGCAAGTCCGGATGCAGCGCCAACGCCTCGAGGTGCCGACGCACCGTCGCGACATCGCCGCGCGCCACGGGCCCCGTGAGCGCCTCGGCCAGCGGTCGCGATTCGATGTTGCGGGCGGCGCCGAGCAGCAACGGCGCCAGCGCCTCGCGCGCGGTATCGATCGGCAGTCCCGCCGCCTCCCAGGTGCGAGCGGCCGCCGACATCAGCGCCACGACGTCGTTGCTCGCGAGCACCGCGGCGGCGTGGTAGCGCGCGCGGTCGACCCCCTCGAGGCGCAGCACGCGCCCACCGAGGTCCCGCGCGATCCCCTCGAGCCACCCGCCCAGGGGCTCCGCGGCTTCGATACCCATCGTGATCCCGTGGAAGCGCTCGGGCGGATCATCGCCTGAGAAGGACTGGAGGGGGTGCAGGCACCCGACGAGCGCGCCCCGCTCGCGCGCCGCCTCCAGCACCTCGAGGCTGGCGGCGCCGCTGCAGTGGACCGCGGCCTGCCCCGGCCGCCAGGCACCGGCACGAGCCACGCCCTCGATGGCCGCGTCGGGCACAGCCAGGATCACGAGGTCACACGTCGCGACAACCTCGGCGACGGCGACGGCGCTCGCGCCCGTGGAGGCGGCCACCGCGGCCTCGCGCGCCCCGCTCCGGCCCGCGACTTTGTCCACACGATACCCACAGGCAATCAACGCCCGCGCGAGCGCGCTCCCGAGGCGCCCCGGCCCCACGATGCCCACCGGTCCCACGCGCGACTCGGTCATCCGCCCCCACTCGCGCCAATCGCCAATTCGACCGACGATTAGACTGGAGACAGCGATCATACGGACCAACCGCGGCATCAGGTGACCAATCACACCTTGACGTTCACGGTAGGTCTGTATGACAATTGAACGCGGAAACGTTCCACACATTCGGGCGTGAGGAGATTCACGATGCGCAAGCATCTCCCCGAGCTCGGGTACGAGCGTAGCCAGGTCGGTCAGGCCATCCGGCAAACGCGTCTGTCCAAGGACCTGACGCAGGCCGAGGTCGCATGGACAGCCGGCATCACGCAGGCGGCCCTCTCGAACTACGAGAACGGGAAGCGAGACATCCCGCTCCCCGCGCTCATCACGATCTGTCGCGCCATGGGCACGTACCCCGCGGCGATCGTCCCGGGGCTCACCCTGCCCCCTGGCGAGGACTCGCTCGGCGGCTAAGCCCGCCGCTGACACGCTCGAGGGGCGGCGCGGCATCTTGCTCGCCGCCGCCTCGGCGTCCCCTCCGGGGGCGCTCCCGTCTCCTACACTGCCTCCCATGTCCGAAGCCCAGCTCGCACTCGATGGCGGCGCGCCGGTCCGCGTCTCGCCCTTCGCCACGTCGACCCCGCAGCCGGATGGCCGGCCGGACCCGCGGAGCGCCGTCGCGGCGGCACTCTCCGAGTGGGTCGGCGGACGAACGCCTGTCCTCTGCGGCAGCCGCGAGGAGGCGTACGCGCTCGCCCTGCGCCACGCCCTCGGTAGCCGCGACCCCGCCGACGTCGAGATCGCCGCGCCCACCATCGGAGGCGAGGCGGCAGCCCGGGCCGCGCTCGCCCTCGGAATGCGCGTCCTCCCCATCGATGTCGACGCCGACACCGCCAACGTCTCGGCGCGCGCGCTGGCCGCGAGCGTGGGCGAGCGCACGCGAGCGCTGGTCGTCGCGCACGCCTTCGGCCACCCCGCAACGATGCCGGACCTGATGCGGATCGCCGACCACTACGGCCTGGCGGTCATCGAGGACGTGAGCGCGTCGCTCGGGGCTGCGGTTGGAGCCACGCCTGTCGGCACGTTCGGTGCAATCACGATCCTCGGCGGTGGCCCTGGCCACATCGTGACGTCGCCCGAGGTGGCCGCGGTCTTGCCGGCAGCGCCCACCGACGTCGCAGCCCTCGAGGCGGCGCGCGACGACCTCGCAGCCACGCGAGCACACCCGGCCGCACCTGCCGCCGCCGACGATTCGGCGTGGCGCCTCGCCCTCGCAGAGCTGGCGAACGCTCCCGCCGAGTTGCACGGCCGTCGCCAGGCCGCGTGGCACCTCGCTTACGAACTGCGCCAGGTGCGCGGCGTCAGCTCGATGCACCACGGGCGCAGCATTCGCCACGGGTACGACCAGTACGTCCTGCGCATCCGCTCGGTGCTCTGGAATCGCAGCCTCGAGGAGACGGCAGCCGCACTCGCGGCCGAGGGCATTCCGGCGGCGGTGGCGGTCGCATCGATGTTGCACGAGGATCAGGACGTGATCGCGCCGCTGGGGGACGACGAGCGGGCCCAGCCGGAGCGGTTCAACGTCGCCCGCCAGCTCGCTACCGAGTTGCTGGCGATCCCGCTCACCGGAACCCTCACCAGCCGCGACATGGACGACGTGGCCCACGCGATCCGCAAGGTCGCGGCAGCAAGTCAACGAGTGGACGCACCCAGATGACAGCCCCCGCAGACACGGCCCTCGTGGGCATCGACTTCACAGGCACGACCCTGCGCCTCCGCATCTCGGAGCTCGAGGGCAAAGTCCTCGCCAGGCGCGAGTTCCCCCTAGCCGCCCTCAAGTCGGAGGACGAGTGGACATGGGAGCTCGGCGGCCGCATCGCGACGAGCCTGGCCGCCGAGGGGAGCAAGCGCTCCGCCCTCGCCATCGGTGTGGCCGCCCCCGGACCGGTTGATCCGATCACGGGACGGCTGCTGCGCTCTATCGACGGCCAGCCGGAGTGGGAAGGGCTCGGCATCGTCGAGTCGTTGCGCCGACACATCGACGTGCCTGTCGTGGTGCTCTCTCGCGTGACGGCGGCGCTGCGCGCTGAACGCCTGGGCGGCGCCGCGCGCGGCATCGACGACGCGCTGCTGATCTCGCTGCGGGGCGTGCCGTCGTCGGCGTTGCTGGCGGGCGGTCGAGTCATCCGCGGGCACGGTGAGGAGGCAGGCGCGCTCCCGGCCGTACCCCAGTTCCACCCCGGCGAACGCCTCGCCGGGCACGACCTCGAGGCCGCCGCGGGTCTGC
>CADEHD010000143.1 GCA_902827055.1 uncultured Chloroflexota bacterium
CCGCGACTTCGCCATCAACAGCAAGGAAGATCTGGTCTCCGCCCAGCGTGGCGACCCCGCGGGCGTGGACGTGCTCTACCTGAGGCCGCCTGCCATCACTCCGCCGCGAGACGATCGCGCCGCCTCGACCCCGTAGGGCGAGGCACGTGCCGCAACCAGGGTTGAAGCCGACAGGAAAGAGGGACCGTTGGAACGCACGCTCATTCTCGTGAAGCCCGATGCGATGCAGCGCGGGCTGGCCGGCGAGGTGCTGTCGCGCCTCGAGCGCCGGGGCCTCCGCATCGTGGGCCTCCGCCTGCTCCAGGTCGACCGCGCGATGGCGGAGCGCCACTACGCCGAGCACGTCGGGAAGGGCTTCTTCGAGGGCCTCGTGGAGTACATCACGAGCGGCCCGATCATCGCCGCGGTCTTTGAGGGCTCGAACGCCGTGGCCGCCGCGCGTCAGACCATGGGCGTCACGCGCCCCACCGAGGCCGCCCCGGGCACGATTCGCGGCGACCTTGGCCTCGAGGTCGGGCGCAACCTCGTCCACGGCTCCGACAAGCCGGAGAGCGCCGAGCGCGAGATCGGCATCTTCTTCGAGGGCATGGCCCTGCCGACGTGGACTCGGGACGTCGACCGCTGGGTGTTCGAGTAACGCTGCACGGCGCCCTGGTGACGGGGCGGCCGCCGGACTACTGGACGCGCACGACCTCGCGGGCATGCGCCCACAGGCTCTCGAGGTCGTAGCGGACGCGCTGTTCGAGGCTGAAGAGGTGGATCACCACGCCTCCCACCGCCACGAGCACCCACCCGCTGTCGGACGCCCCCTCGGAGTATGAGCGGAGCTCCAGGGCGCGCGCCGCCTCGTCGATCGCCTGGGTGACCGCGCCCATCTGGCGCTCGTTGTCGACCGTGGCGATGATGAAGTAGTCGGCGAAGGCCGCCAGCCCCGTCAGGTCCAGCAGCACGACGTCCTCCCCCATGTGGTCGACGACGACGTCAACCAGGCGGTGGGCGAGTTCGATGCCGGGCGTGGCGACGGGTGCTTCGTTCAGGGGGGCCTCCAGGACGCGCTCAGAGCGGACCTCACGAGTATAAGCCCGGGGCGGCGTCACTCTCGCTACTCTGGACGCGGGCGCCGTCGCGCCCATGTTCGTGATATGTCGCGGTCGCGCACCGCGGTGGGAGTACCGATGCCCGCCCCTCGAGTCCTGGTCGCCATGTCCGGAGGCGTCGATTCGGCCGTCGCTGCCGCGCTCCTGCATGCGGAGGGCTACGACGTTGTCGGTGTGACCATGCGCCTCTACACAGAGGCGGACGAGCTGGCCCTCACCTCGCGGCGGACCTGCTGCGGCATCGAAGACGTGGGTGACGCCCAGGACGCCGCGCGCCGCATCGGCATCCCCCACTACGTCCTGAACATGGAGCGCGAGTTCGACCGCGACGTCATCACGCCGTTCGTCGAGGCCTACGCGCAGGGTCGGACGCCGAACCCCTGCCTCGCCTGCAACGAGCGGGTGAAGTTCTCGACCCTGCTCGAGCGCGCGCTCGCGATGGGGGTCGACTACCTCGCGACCGGGCACTACGCCCGCATCACCCGCGATGGCGACTTCCTGAGGCTGCACGCCGCGGTGGACGAGGCCAAGGACCAGTCCTACGTCCTGTACGGCCTCGGCCAGGAGGCGCTCGCTCGTACGCTCTTCCCGCTGGGTGCCCTGCCCAAGGCCGAGACGCGCCGCATCGCGAGCGCACTCGGACTTCGGTCGGTCGTCGATAAGCCGGACTCTGCCGATATCTGCTTTGTGCCGCGCGGCGACTACCGCGCCCTGCTCGCGGAGCGCGGCGTCGCCGACGCGCCCGGACCGCTCGTCGACGAGGCGGGCACCGAGCTCGGGCGCCACGACGGCATCTCCGGGTACACCGTCGGCCAGCGCCGAGGGCTGGCGCTCGCGGGCCCCGAACGCAGGTACGTGACCGCCCTCGACACCGTGCGGGCTGCCGTAGTCGTCGGCATCGCCACCGACCTCGATCGCACGTGGCTGCGCGCGTCCGCGCCGCGCTGGGTGGGCGCGCCACCCGAGGCCGGTACGCGGGTCCTGGTACGAGTGCGCTACCACGCCACCGCCGTCCCCGCGCGCGTGGAGCACGTCGAGGCCGACGGCTTTACCCTCGCGTTCGAGACGGCCGTCCGCGCGGTCGCGCCCGGCCAGGCCGCCGTCCTCTATCGCCCGGCAAGCCCGGCCAGCGTTTCGGAAGGCGACGAGGTGATCGGCGGCGGCACTATCGAGGAGTCGCGCCGCTAGTTCTGTCGCGTCCGTCGTCCCCACTCGAATGCGGATTTGTCCTGCGCGTACCCCGCCCGTAGCATGGCCTTGGAATGCGAGGCGTCGATGGGTTTCGCCCTGGTGGCCATCCTGGTGCTCGCCGCGTTCGGTGGCCTCGCCTGGGCCGGGAACTACTTCTTCGATCCCACGCTCGCTGACATCCGCGATGTCGTCGTCATCGTCTACGGCGTGCTGGGCATCCTGCTGTTCACCGTCCTGCTGGCCGTCGCCGTCGGCCTGTACTTCGCCGTGCGAGGCGTCTCAGGCAAGGTGAGCACGCTCCTCGACGAGCCCATTCGCCCGGCCCTCGACGAGGCCCTGGCCACCGTGCGCAACGCTCGCGCCGCCAGCGAGTTCTACGCCGACTACGCCGTCAGCCCCGTGATCAAGACGTTCGCGGCAGCGCGCGGCGTACGTCGCGGGTTCGCCACCCTGTCGAAGCTGACCGGCAAGCGGAAGCGGTAGCGGTCGGGGTCGGTCACAACGAGTGTCGCGCCCGCGCCCGCGGGCTGAGCAGGAGGCGCACGATGCTCGGGAAGCTCCTTGTACTGGGTGTGGCGGCCGGAGCGGCGTACCTCGGGGCACGGCGGCTCATCGACGACCCTGCGCTGATTGGCCAGCTGCCCGAGCCGGCGCGTGCGCCCGCGCGCCAGCTGCGCCTCTACCTCATGGAGGTGGATGAGGTCGTGCGCGAGGCGCTGCTCGACCTGGCGGACGAGCGCCAGGCCGCGGAGGATGAGCTCCGCGAGGACTACATGTCCAGGACGCGCCGCGCTGGCACGCCCGGCCCCGCGGGAGCGTCGGCGCCGTAATCCGCTCGCTTCCCCGTTTGTTCGGCAGATCAGGTCTACCTATACTCCTCTGCGGAGAGGTGGCCGAGTGGTTGAAGGCACCGCTCTCGAAAAGCGGCAGGTGATGAGCCTCGTGGGTTCGAATCCCACCCTCTCCGCCACCCTGCGCTGACGCCGAGGACAACTCGGCCAGTAGTCGAGAGCATCGAGCACAGCCATCACTGAGGCGCCCGGCCGGCCCCGGCGCGCTGACGTACATCGCAGGTTCCCACGCGGAGAGGTGCCGGAGCGGCTGAACGGGCTCGCCTGGAAAGCGTGTAGGGGGTGAAAACTCCCTCGTGGGTTCGAATCCCACCCTCTCCGCCAGCACCTCCGAGTGGCTAGCGCGCGCTGGCGAGCGTGGCGCGCAGCGCCGCCTCGACCTCCTCGCGAGGCGCGAACCCCTCGAACCGGGCCGCCACGGTGCCCGTGCCGTCGACCACGAACGTCCACTCGTCCGTCTCGAGGCCCCACTCCTTGAACAGCGGAGTGCGGATGCCCGCGTCGAGGCCGCGCTCGCGTACCGCCTGCGGGTTCTCGTACAGCTCGACGTGGACGAAGCTCGCCTGCCCCTCGAACGCCGCGCGGAGCTCCGAGAGCTGCTCAACCTGCGGCCCGCACAGCGCATTCGTGCAGAATCCCGGACTCGCGAACACCACGACGAGCGGCCTCCCGGCGGCGAGGGCGTCGGCGATCGTGACCTGGTACAGCGCCGCATCCGGATTCGCGCCCGTGCTCAACTGTGCGAGGTCGGCGTCCGTGAGCGTGCGGCTGCGGCTCCGCGGCGCGGCCTCCCCGACCAGCGGCGCCCGGGCGTCCGCGGGGACCTCGAATGCAAAGAGCGTGGCGTCGACCGTGCCGTTCGGGCGCGGAACCTGGAGCCGCAGCCCCCAGGTCCCGGGCGCCGAGAACTCCACCTGCGTCGTGTACAGCCCGCGCGTGTCCTGCGGGAACGGCGCGAACGTCGCGACGCCCCGGCCGACCGGTTGCCCGCTGGGCCCCGTCGGCCCCGAGGTGAAGCCGAACACCTCGTACGCCAGCGCGGGCAGCCTCACGAGTCCCTCCGCGTCCGAGAGGACAAAGGAGACCCGCTGTGTGCCCGGCGCCAGGTCCGGCGTCCCCAGGACCGTGACCAGCCCGCTCGCGGCGTCGCGGAACCGTGGGTATGGGCCATCGAGCGGGCTCCGCGCGGGGACCCGAAACGCGGTGACCCCGCCCGGGATCACCGTCGGTGCGGCGGTGGGTGCCGTCGAGGCCACGCCGCGGCCCGGGTTCCCCCCGACGGTCGTGCCCACCTCCGGCGTGCTGCAGCCGACGAGGAGCATCGCGAGCGCGAGCGGCGCCACGCGCCAGCCGGCCCGGCGACGCACGGCGCTCACGAGGGCCGCTCGAACGTGCCGAACGTGAACGCGTACAGGGCGAAGTCCCGCGTGTTGGCGCGCAGGGTGAGATCCCGCTCTGCGAATTCCCCGAGCCGCACCACTTCGTAGAGGCGTGCCTGGTCCACCACGAGCACGCTGCGGCCGTCCGCGCGGAACGTCACGTCTGCCCCTGCCTCAGCGGGCACGAGCGGGCGGCCTTCGAGCTCCACGACCACCTCGAATGGCTGGCGCCCCTCCGGACGCAGCACCACGTTGACGCTCATCGCCCGGAAGCGGAGCGCGATGTAATCCTCGAAGTCCGTCGTGGTGCGGTTGTGCACGATCGCCTCGGGGTCGTTGAACCACTCCCCCTGGAGGTACCACTTGTTGGGCGCTCGATCGCCCGCGTCCGTGTAGGCCTGCGACAGGTCGGGCCCGAGGTAGTACTCCTGCTGTCCGGCGTAGCCGCCCCGGCTCGTGTAGTTGCGCCGATACCCGCCGTACAGCTCGGCGGTCTGCTGCGCCGCGAGGTTCATGTCGAGTTGTGGCGCCACCACCTCGACGAATGGAACGTCGTCGAGCGCGTATCGCAGCCGCTCGAGCTCGGCGCGGATCGCCAGCTCCGTCTCCTGGTACTGGCCCTCGCCGAAGTGGCTGTAGACCAGCCCGCGACCCGGCACCAGCAGGTACTTGGCCGGCCAGAACCGGTTATCGAAGGCGTCCCACGTCTCGTAGTCGTTGTCCTGCACCACCGGGTAGCGGAGCCCGTACCGCTCCACCGCCGCGAGGACGTTCGCGCGCTGCTCCTCGAACTCGAACTCCGGCGTGTGCACCCCGATGATCGTCAGCCCGTGGTCGGCGTATCGCTCGTGCCAGGCACGGAGGTATGGCAGCGTCCGCACGCAGTTCACGCAGGTGTAGGTCCAGAAGTCGATGAGGACGGCGCGCCCCCTCGCGAGCTCCCCCGCGATGGTCAGCGGCTCCGAGTTGATCCAGCCCTCGACGTCGGTGAGTTCGCGCCCATCCAGGGCGGTCGCGCGAGGGGGCGGCGCACCGTTCGCCGTCGATGCCGCCATGTCCTCGTCGGCGCACGCGCCCAGCACCAGCACCAGGCTCGCGAGGAGCGCCGGAAACACGCGAACCCGAGGCCGTACGGTGGCTACAGGCGGACCGCCCGGACCACCGTGCGTGCGTCGTAGCTGCGGCTCTGGATGTCGAAATCGCCACTGCATGTG
>CADEHD010000144.1 GCA_902827055.1 uncultured Chloroflexota bacterium
ACGCGCTATTCCTTGCCGCGCGCGGCGGTTCGCGAGCGGCAAGGAATAGCGCGTGCCGGTCATCCCCAAGCCGGACCAGGTGGCCATCGCGCAGCACCTGATCGAGCACCTCGCGGGCCGCGTGGGCATCGATGTCTGGACGCGTCCCGAGTCGGCGATCATCCTCCCCGACCGCGATCCCTGCGAGCACTGCGACGACGTCGTCACGGTGATGCGCGAGCTGGTCTCCCTGAACTCGATGCTCTCCGTCACGCGCTACGACCTGGACCGCCACGCGGACCGCGCGGCACAGGAGGGCATCGATCGCGCGCCCACCACGGTGCTGCGCGGGCACGGGGCGCGGGTCCACTTCGTCGGCTACTTCTCCGGGCTGCTCTTCCCGGTCTTCGTCGACACGCTGGTGCTGGTAGGCGCCGGGGCGGCCCCCCTCCAGGCAGAATCACGAGCGACGCTCGCCGGGCTCACGGCGCCGATCAGCCTCGAGCTGCTGGTAGCACCGTACGATCCGCTGTCCGCCTACATGATCCGACTGGCGTCGGCGCTCGCGGTGGAGCAGCACGCGATTCGATTCACGGCCATCGAGATGTCGGAGTTCCCGGTGTTCGCCGCGCAGCGATCGCTCACTGAGGTCCCGACGACAGTCATCAACGGCCGTCGCTTCACGGGGCTCTTCTCGGAAGTTGAGCTGGTCGAGCAGATCCGCCGCATCGTGGCTGGCGAGCAGGAGCCGGTGATCCGAGAGCGCACGGCGGCCAGCCCGTACTTCACGGCCGAGCAGGCGCGCGCGATGGCCGCGGCATCCGCGCAGGAGTCCGCTCCCCCGGAGCAGCCGCCCGCAGGCCTGTTCGTCCCAGGACGCTGACCTCGAGGCCGGTGTCCCGAGGACGCGCTACCCCTCGGCGCGCGCTCCGGGCTTCCGACGCAGCATCATCACCGCCCCGCCGCCGAGGATGAGCGCCAGCAGCACCGTCCCGGCGAGCACGGCGCGCCCCGGCGGCGGCCGGCCCTCGGGGCGGGCGGCGGCGGCGGCGCCATCCGGCCCGCCCGGTGCCGCGGGACCGGCCGGCGCGCTGCTCGACCCACCCTGTGGCGACGTCGTGGACTGCCCGCTGCCACTCGGGAATCCGAGGGGTGGGCGTGTGGCCTCGGTCACGGGCGCCGTCCCGGCCGTCGGTGTCGCGAACGTGAGTTCCGCGAGGTTCTTCGACTTCCGCCACTCGTTGTAGAGGCCGTTCTGATCGAAGCCGTACACCTTGCGCAGCGCGTCATCCATCGATGTGCCCGCCCGGAACGTCCGGAAGAGCTCAGCGAACTTCGGCTGTCCGTAGGTCTTGATGAGGTGGTCGACGGTGGAGAACGACTGGCCGTAGAAGAGGTTCACTTCCTCGGGCCGGTTCGTCGCGGACTGCATCGAGCGCAGGTTCAGCGGGCCGTTCGACATGATCGCAAGGGCCAGCGCGCCGAGGTAGCCACCGCCCGGCGAGCTCTGTGCCCACACGGCGGTTCCCTCGTCGATCCACGACGGGAGCGAGCCGAAGGGCCCGTCCCCGGCGACGTGCGTGACGATGTGCCCCACCTCGTGGCGCACGATGTCGACGTCCGGCACGAAGACGAGCACGAGGTCGGGGGCGACGCGGGTGCCGCCGGTCTGCACGGAGGCGTCGAACGCGCGCCCACGTGGTCGCTGCGCCGCCTCGCCATCGGACTCGGAGGCGTACACGACGACCTTGATCGGGTACTCGACGGTCGTCTCGAGGAGGTCGCCGGTCTGCTTGAGGCTGGTGCGCGTCGCGTCGAGGGCGATCTGCGCGCGGTTCTCGTTGGCGCCGTACCAGAACACGGTCACGGGTGGCGCGGTGCCCTCGGTGCGGCTGCGCCACTGGTACCGCCCGTCGAGGAACACGAACTCGCGTTCCGGACTCGAGAGGCGCGTGCCTGTCGTGTCCTCGAACTCCCAGTGGTAGCTGAACGTGGAACCGACGGGGATGTAGCGCTCAGCGCCGTTCGTCGTGAGCGCGAACGAGAGGTCGAGCTCGGTGCCGGGGGACACGGTGGCGTCGCCGCTCCCGCCGACGTCGGCGTCCGGGTTGCGGACCTTGTAGATGAGACGTGCGCTCTTCAGCCCCGCGGCAGCGCGGACTCGAGTGTTGAACGTCAGACCGGCCGGGTTGTCGGTCCGCTCGGACTGACTCACCACCTCAATGCTGTCGGCGCTCGCAGGAGGCGAGACGACGGCAGCAAGCCCCAGCACGGACAGCAGGAGGAACAGCAACAGGCTCGAGGCCGCGCGCCTGGTCGGGGAAACTCGAGTCACGTGGTCGCCTCCCGCGGCGTGCAACGCCTGGCGCCGCAGCGCCCCGCACAGTGGAGTTCCCCGGCACTCGCCGAGGGCGGCCGGACTACCCGGCCTGCGCTTCGCTCTCCAGCCCTACCTGCAGCGTGAGATAGGCTCGCATGAACCCGTCGAGGCCGCCATCGAGGACTCGACTGGTGTCGCTCGTCTCCTCGGCGGTGCGCAGGTCCTTCACCATCTTGTACGGCTGCAACACATAGGATCGGATCTGGTTGCCCCAGCCCGGTTCGACGTGCACGCCCCTGATCTTCGCACGCTCGATCTCGCGCTTCTCGAGCTCCAGCTCGAGCAGTCGCGACTTCAGGACGAGCATGGCCGATTCCTTGTTGCGTCCTTGCGACCGCTCGTTCTGGCATGTCACCACGATGCCCGTGGGCAGGTGCGTGATCCGGACTGCGGTGTCGTTCTTCTGGACGTTCTGGCCGCCGTGCCCGCTCGCACGATAGGTGTCGATCCGGAGGTCGTCCGGCGCGATCTCGATGTCGATGTCCTCGCTCGCCTCGGCCTCTGGCATGACCTCGACGAGGGCGAAGGAGGTGTGGCGTGATGCCGAGGCGTCGAACGGCGAGATGCGCACGAGCCGGTGCACGCCCCGCTCGGAGCGCAGCAGGCCGTAGGCGTACTCACCCACGATGCGCACCTCAACGGACTTGATGCCCGCCTCCTCACCCGAGGAGATCGCGAGGATCTCGGACTTGAAGCGGTGCTGCTCGGCCCACCGGAGGTACATCCGGAGGAGCATCTCGGCCCAGTCCTGCGCCTCGGTGCCACCCGCGCCGGCGTGCACGGAGAGCACTGCGTGGCGACGGTCGTACGGTCCGCCGAGCATCAGCCCGAGCTCGAGGTCGGCGAAGCGGGTCTCGAGGAGCGCAAGGTCACGATCCACGTCGGCCAGGAGGGCGGGGCGCTCGTCCTCCGGGGCGTCGCCCACGAGTTCGATCAGCCCCTCGAAATCGGCGATCTCGCGCTCGAGGTCAGCCCACGTCGTGAGCGTCCCCTCGAGCCGCGACAGCTCCTGCAGCACCTTCTGCGCGTGCTGCTGGTCGTTCCAGAGGTCGGGTGCCTGCGACTGCTGCCTCAGCGGGACCAGCCGCGCCTCGATGCCAGGGAGGTCAAAGGCGCCCCCGGACGTCGTCGAAGCGGGCTCTGAGGGCGGCCAGGCGACCGAGCAGTTCTTCCATGCCCCCATGTTCGCACGATGGCCCCGCGAGGACGATCCGCCCTCCAGGGGGACCACTCCCGCATCCGGGCAAGTCGCTAACGAATCCGCCAGTGGCGCACGACACGTATGTGATCAGTATCACCGCTGCCGCTCGGCGGCGGGCCATAGAAGGAGGGGACAGGCGTGCACGAGGGACAGCGGGGGAGAACGCGCGGTGCGATCGCGCGGGCACTGGGGCTTGCGGCAGCGGTGGGACTCGGAGCCCTCGCGTTGCCAGCGGCGGTCTTCGCGCAGGCGGCGCCGATCAACGTCGAGCTGAGCGAGTTCGCGATCAAGGCCGGGGCGACTTCCGCGGCGGCCGGGACGGTGAACTTCGCCGCGAAGAACGTGGGCGCGAACAACCACGAGATCGTCATCGTGCGCTCGAGCGCGGCACCGGGCTCGCTGCCCCTGAACGCGAGCAACGGCGTGGACGAGGCCCAGGTACAGGTAGTGAAGCGCATGGACCGCATCGCCGGGGGCGCCTCGGGCACCCTGTCTGCTGACCTGACGGCGGGTTCGTACATCCTGCTGTGCAACGTCGGCACGCACTACCAGCGCGGCATGAACATCGCCTTCACGGTGACGGGTGGCGCCGCAGCGCCCTCGACGGGTGGCGCGGCGCAGGCAGCCCCCGCGGCGCCGAAGTCCGGCACCGGCGGCTACCTCGATGGCGGTAACGGGCTCGCCCAGCTGGCGCTCGGCGGTCTCGCAGTCGTGTCAGGCGCCGCGGCGCTGGGCGCGGGCCTGCGCGGGCGACGCCGGGAGGTCTAGCCCCCCATCGGTCGTTCTGGCGAGGGCGTCACGGGATGCCCTCGTCTCACCCCTTACGTACGGGGCTATCGAGTCGGCCGGCTGTCACCCGCCCGCTGCCCGCAGGGTGTTGGAGATCACCATCGTCACGGTCATGGGGCCGACGCCGCCGGGTACCGGGGTGATCGCCGAGGCGACCTCGGACACCGAGGCGTAGTCGACGTCGCCGACGAGCCGTGAGCCGCTCTTCCGACTCGCGTCCGCGATGCGGTTCACACCCACATCGATCACCACGGCGCCGGCACGCACCATCGAGGCGTCCACGGTCCCGGGCCGCCCTGCCGCTACGACCAGGATCTCGGCCTCGCGGGTGACTGCCCCGAGGTCGCGCGTACCGGTGTGCGCGAGCGTGACGGTCGCGTTGCCGCCGACGGCCTTCTGCGACAGCAGCACGGAGAGCGGACGCCCGACCAGCATCGAGCGGCCCACGATCACGACTCTGGCGCCGGCGGGGTCGTTGCCGGTGCGCAGCAGCATCTGCTGCACGCCGAGCGGCGTGGCCGGAACGGTATACGGCGAGCCCTCCATGAGCAGCCCGAGGTTGAACGGGTGCAACCCATCAACATCCTTGCGCGGGTCGATGGCGCGGATGATGACCTGCTCGTTGACCTGCGGCGGCAGGGGCAGCTGCACCAGGATGCCCGTGACGGTGGGGTCGGCGTTGAGGCGCTGCACCTCGGCCAGGACGCGCTCGTGCGAGGTGTCCGCGGGCAGCCGGATGGTGTCGGAGTCCATGCCCGCCTCGGCGCAGCCCCTGGTCTTGCTCGCCACGTAGGACTGGGAGCCGGGGTCGTCCCCCACGAGGACGGCGACGAGCTTCGGGCGCGCGTGCTCGGTCTCGACGTGCGCCTGCACGCGGGCCGCGATCTCCGCGCGCACCTCGGAGGCCATCGCCGCGCCATCGATGATCCGTGCCGCCATCTGCTGCCCCTCGTTCCGCCGACTCAACCCGAGGCGGTCACAGTACCTCGCGCCGCGCGCTGATTCGAGGCGCCGCCTAGCCCTTGCGCGAGTCGATGGACTCCACGAGCAGTGGGTGCGGCGGCAGGTTGCCGCGCAGGATCGGTCCGAGGAGCGCCCCGAGCTGCCTCGGAACGAACAGGCCGAGGGTCGCGGCGATCTCCCCGAGGCTGAACTAGCGCGACTCCCGAGGTGGCGAGGCGCTCGTCCTCGTCGGGATTGACGTGGTCCGCTGGAATCTCGTAGGCGTCCAGCCAGCACAGGTAGTAGCGCTCGCGCGTCTCCACCAGACCCTCGCGAGGCGAGAGCACACCGATCCAGCTCCTCGTCCACACGCACGGACCGAGGGGTGCCTCGGCGAGGCCGATCTCCTCGGCGAGTTCGCGGATCGCGGCCGCTTCGTG
>CADEHD010000145.1 GCA_902827055.1 uncultured Chloroflexota bacterium
CATCGAGGAGATCGAGCCGACCGGCATCCTCGGCTGGTTCGCGAAGCCCGACTGGCGGCTGGTCAAGCTGAAGGAGCCGGGCGACCTGCTCCAGTACGAGCGCACGCTTTTCAACGCCCTGTTCGAGGGCGGCGACGAGGTGAATCTGTCCGACCTGAAGAACAAGTTCGCCTCCAAGATGTCATCGGTCCAGAAGGAGCTCTACGAGGAAGTCGTCGCGCGAGGCTGGTTCAACCGCAGCCCGGAGAGCACGCGCAACATTTGGATTGGCATCGGCATCGCGGCGCTCGTGGCCGCGGTTGGACTGCAGTTTCTGACGACCAGCTTCACCCACTACGCCCTCGTCACGACCCCCCTCGTCGTGGGCGGACTCGCGATGCTCGTCCTGCACCGCTCGATGCCGCGGCGCACCGCGGCGGGAACCGCGGCCGTGCGCCACGTCCGGGGGTTCCGTCGCTTCATCGATGACGCGGAGGACGAGCGCGCGCAGTTCGCGGAGCGCGCCAACCTGTTCTACGAGTACCTGCCGTACGCGATCGTGTTCGGCCTGGCCGACAAGTGGGCGCACGCCTTCGAGGGGCTGGCGCACCCGCCCGACGCCCCCGGCTGGTATGTCTCATCGCATCCGTTCGCGATGTCGTCGTTCGTGCACTCGATGGACACGTTCGGGGTCACCGCGACGGGCACGCTCGTGAGCACGCCCGGCGGCTCGGGGGGCAGCGGCTTCAGCGGAGGGTCCTCGGGCGGGGGTGGCGGCGGAGGCGGTGGCGGGAGCTGGTGAGCCCCCGCCCGCCCTGCGAGGCGTCCCGCGGGCCGGTCGTCAGGCGCGCTCGGCGCGCACCACCGTTCGATGCGTGTACGCGTGTGCGGTAGTCGAGTAGTCGCCCCCGCACGTGATCAGCGTGAGGCTGTCGATGCTGACGTTGGAGCCCAGGATCGTGTTCCAGTCGCCGCCCTCGATGGCGACCTCGCGGACCCAGCGCACCTTGTAGGTCACCGGCCCATTCCCGAGGTCCACCTCGATGGTGTCGCCGCGATCGATCTCCCGCAGTCGGAAGAAGACGCCCGGCCCGAGGTAGTCGACGCCGGCGTAGTCGAGGTGGGCGGCCTGGTCGACGTGGCCCGCGAACACGGCGTTGCCACCGGCCGTCGGGAACCCTCCATAACCGCGCAGTCCGGAGAAGTCGTAATACGCGACATCGTCCGGTCCCGAGGGGTTCGGCATCTGGCCATCGGGCGGAACCGCACGCACGCTGAGCGGGGCATCGACCTTGAGTGACGGAATGCGCATGCGACCGAACGTCGCGTCAGGCGGTTCGCCGAATACGCGGTGCAGTTCCTCGATGCTCTCGACGTAATTCGAGGACTTGAGCGGGCTTTCGCCGGGTGCGGCGCCAGCGGCACCCGCGGGGACCCGGGGCGCGCGGCGCCCCGGGCGGATCGAGACGCTCGAGCTGGCACCGTCGCCGCCCGGGTCGAGCACCGCCAGCACCAGGAACACGATCCCGAGGAGCGCGCCCCCGAGGGCAGCCAGACCCCAGACCGAGCGCGGGAACGGGAACCGGCGTGGGCCCCGAGGGGTGTCGTCGCGGCGTGGGCGTGTCGACTGCGGACGTGCGGCCGGGCGCCCCCGATGACCGGGGGGCATGTCGACCTCGAGGTTCCCCGCCGGGCGACGCCGCGGCGCGGCCGGTCGAGGTGGGTCCGCGTCAGCGACCACCTCGATGGGGCGCGTCCGGCGCAGCCGGGTGCGCTCCTCCTCGGACAGCGTGGGGCGGGGCGGGCGGGGACGCTGCGGGGCCGCCGAAGGGGGCGCGCCGGGACGCGTGCGCTCGTCGCGCATAGTGCCTCTTCAACCCGCCACTGCATCCGTGCCGTCGCTGGACGGGCGACGCGAGCCGATGCGAGTCCTGACAACCCGCTCCAACGACCATACGGCCAAAGGAGGCCAGCGACAAAAGCCCATCGACACTGTCGGGGTCGCTCAGTTGCCGGGGCGTTGGGCGCGATAGCGGAGGAACAGCTCGGAGGTGGTGGGTTCGACGTGCGCGCTGACCAGGTCGTACCGCTCGAGGTCCGCGATGCTCGGGGTGCGTGGCGCGACGGCGGCTGGTAGCGCAGTGTTCCCCGCGACGACCACCGGCCCCAGCGTGAGGAAGTACTCGTCGACGGCGCCCAGGGCGACCAGGCCACCGAGGAGGCGGGGGCCGCCCTCGACGAGGAGCGTGCGCGCGCCGCGCTCGCGGCGGAGGTGGCGCAGCGTCGCCGCCAGCAGCTCGGCCGCGGGGAGCACCACCACGGACCGCCCCGTCGCCTCGATGGCCGTGCGCCTGTCCGCCGGCGCCCCATCCGAGAGGAACACCACCGCGTCGAAGTCGCGCGCCGTGAAGAAGAGCCGTTCGAGGGGGAGGTCGCCCGACGCCGAGACCACGGCCGCGCGCGGATGCGGGGTGAGCCCTCGCGCAGTGCGCAGCGGCGCCAGCTCGGGGGTCACGCGGGAGGAGGTCCCGCTCGCGCGCAGGGTGCCCGCGCCGTTCATGACCACGTCGACGTTCACGCGCAGCTCGCGCATCAGCAACTGGTCGGTGGGGCTGCCGAGCCCGCGCTCGGTGCCCTCGATGACGACCGTGCCGTCGAGGGACATCACCATGTTGCTGATGATGTACGGCCGGTCCTCGGGTGGGTCGGGGAACACCAGCGACGTGTAGTCGGGCTTGCCGAGGGCGAGCCGTGGGGTTGTGGGCATCGAGGGCATCGAACCGTCCTTCGCCGCACCTCGATGGTACCGAGGCGCGCGACCGCTCAGTCGAGGACGCCGTGGCGGCGGAGCCGGGCGCGTATCGCCTCGGGGTCGAGCAGGTCGCCACGCTGCCAGGCCCGGCGGACGGCGGGGAATGCACCGCGCTGCCGCCGCCATTCGAAATCGTCGTGGGTGCCCGGTGGGAGGCGCCCGCCCATCTTCTCGTAGGCCGCGACTGCCTCGTCCCGGAACGCGCGCCCGAGGTCGACCAGGCCGTCGAAGTCGGCGGACGGGTCGCCCACCGCGCTGTGCTCCCAGTCAATGATGCCGACAAGGCGAACACCCGACGGGTCCACGAGCGTGTTCCCGTCGCCGATGTCGCTGTGGCTCATGCGAGCCACGTAGGAGCGCTGCTCGGAATGCCGGAGGAATCGCCGCCACCACGCCTCCACAGACGCGAGTTCTTTCGGGCCGAGCACGCCGGCGAGCGCCTGGAGACTCACGGCGCGATCCGCGTCGTGCCACGCGCGCTCCACTTCGCGCCCGTCCGGCGCGCCGAGGGCGAACGCCTCCTCGATGGGCAGGCGGTGGAGCGACAGGTTGAAGGCCGCGATCTGCTCGGCGAGGGCGGCGCCGTGCGGCCCCTCGGTATCGGCCAGGGTGAGCGTGCGGCCCTCGATGAGGGGGTAGCCGATGCCGCCGAACGGCAGCGCGGCATCCGGTGCGAGCAGCCAGCGGGGCGCGGGGACCGCGGCGGGCAGGTCCTGCCGCGCGAGCCAGGGGAGGATGCGCCACTCCTTCTGGTACCGCTCGAACACGTCGGGCGACGTGCCGAGGCGGAACACGAACCCCGACGCGGTCGCCACGGCCACCGAGAAGAACCCCTCGCCAAGGACGCGAAGCGGGCCCACCGGGGCCGCGTCCGGGCAGCGTGCCTCGATCGTGCGGGCGAGCCGATCGAGGTCGGAGAAGTCGGGCGGCGTCCATCGTCGGAGCCGCGGGTCCGAGGACGGGGCCGTCATCGCGTGCCTCCCATCGCGCCGCCGAGACCCGGGCCCGGGTTCGCGAGGATAGCGCGGGCGCGGTGGCGACTCGTACGCTCGCCCTCGAGAGGCAGGAGGTGCCCGTGCCCATGTTCGATGTCACGAGACTACGCGAGGACGTGGCGTTCGAGGCCGAGCTGCGCGGACAGCGGCTCGTGTTCGCGTCGCGCTTTGGGCTCTTCTCGCCGCGCGCCATCGACGAGGGCACGCGGCTGCTGCTGGACCACCTTGACGTGCGGCCGGATGACGACTGCCTGGACCTGGGGTGTGGATACGGCGCGATCGGCCTCACGGCGGCCCGCCTGGCGCCGCAGGGCGGGACGGTCCTCGTCGATCGTGATGTCGTGGCCGTCGAGTACGCGCGGCGCAACGTGGCCGCGAACGCCATCGGGAACGCCGAGGTCGTGCTCGGCGACGGCTTCATGGGACTCCAGGGGCGCCAGTTCGACCTCGTGGCGTCCAACCTGCCTGCGAAGGCCGGCAACGAGGCGCTGTACCTGCTGCTGGCCGACGCGCGCGCCTCGTTGCGCCCCGGGGGGCGCTGCACCGTCGTCACGCTCTCCGGGATGCGTCGATTTATCGAACGCGCCCTCGAGGAGTTGTTTGGCAACTACGAGAAAGTGAAGCAGGGGCGTATGCATACTGTTGCAACTTCCACCGTCCCTGCCCTCCCCGGACTCGACGAGGCCAACTGACCGATTGGTCGAGCGTGACGTTCGCCACAAGGCGCGCGAGAATATCCACAACGTGCGCTGGAGCCGCCGCGTCTCCCCTCGGCGCAGGACTGCACCGATCGCTCGGAAGGACCGCGGCCGCGATGGCGACTCGGCAGATTGACAACCTCGGCGTCAACACGATTCGCGCCCTGGCGATGGACGCAGTGCAGCAGGCAGGGTCCGGGCACCCCGGGACCGCGATGGGCCTCGCGCCCGCGGGGTATGCCCTGTGGACGCGCGTGCTGCGCCACAACCCCGCGAACCCCGCGTGGCCCGACCGCGATCGCTTCGTGCTGTCAGCCGGGCACGCGTCGATCCTCCAGTACTCCCTGCTCCATCTCACCGGGTACGACCTGCCGCTGGCGGAGCTCGAGCGCTTCCGCCAATGGGGCAGCCGCACGCCCGGCCACCCCGAGCGCGGGCACACCCCCGGCGTCGAGTTGACCACCGGGCCGCTGGGTGCGGGATTCGCGATGGGGATCGGCATGGCGATCGCCGAGCGCCACCTCGCGGCGCGCTTCAACCGGCCGGGGTTCGAGATCGTCGACCACCGCGTGTACGGCATCGTGAGCGACGGCGACCTCATGGAGGGCGTCGCCTCCGAGGCCGCATCGCTGGCGGGAACGCTGGGCCTGGGCCGCGTGATCTACATCTACGACGCCAACTCGATCACCATCGATGGCGACACCGGCCAGGCGTTCACGGAGGATGTCGCGCGCCGCTTCGAGGCGTACGGCTGGCAGGTCCAGCAGGTCGCGGACGAGACCGACATCGACGAGATCGCGAGCGCCCTCGAACGGGCCCGTGACGAGGCCACCCGGCCGTCCCTGATCATCGTGCGGACCACCATCGCGTACGGCAGCCCGCACAAGGCTGGCGAGGCTTCCGCGCACGGCGCACCCCTCGGGGCCGAGGAGGTCGCGCTGACCAAGCAGGCGCTTGGGTGGCCGCCCGAGCCGCCGTTCCACGTACCCCACGAGGTGCGCGAGGAAATGGGCGGCGCCGTTGCTCGGGGCCGGGCCCTCGAGGCAGCGTGGCAGGCGCGCTTCGAGGCGTACGAGCGGGCGCACCCCGAACTCGCCGCGGAGTGGCGCACGGCGATCGGGCGCGAGTTGCCGGCGGACTGGGACGCCGACATCCCCGTGTTCGAGGTGG
>CADEHD010000146.1 GCA_902827055.1 uncultured Chloroflexota bacterium
TGTACGGGCAGGACGGAATCCACACGTTCATGAACAGCGAGACCTACGACCAGATCAGCATCAACGAGGAGCTGATCAAGGACTCGGTGCCCTACATCAAGGAGGGCATGTCCGTGCAGGTCATCACCCACGGCGACGAGGCCCTTGGTGTCGAACTGCCTGCGGCCGTCGAGATGAAGATCGTGCGCTCCGACCCGGGCATCAAGGGCGACACGCAGAGTGGCGCCACGAAGCCCGCCACCCTCGAAACGGGACTGGTCGTCAACGTGCCGCTCTTCATCAACGAGGGCGACACGATCAAGGTGAACACCTCGAGCGGCGCCTACATCGAGCGCGTGGCCACGGCCTAGCGCCGCACACGAGGGCGGGCGCGTCTCATCGTGACCAGCGACGACTCCTCGCGACCGATCACGGCCGGCGTCGTGACGGCAGACGTGTCGGCGACCGCCGGCGTCGGTCCGATCTACCCGGTCTCGGAGGTCACTCGCTACCTCCGCGAGCTGCTCGAGCATGACCCGCACCTCTCGCGGATCTGGGTCTCCGGCGAAATCTCGAACCTGACCACGGCGTCCTCGGGGCACGCGTACTTCACGCTGAAGGACGAGCGTGGCGCCCTCCGCTGCGTGTTCTTCCGCAACAAGAACGTGGGCCAGCGCCATCGACTCGCGAACGGCGCGGCGTTCCTGGTGTACGGCTCCCTGTCCGTCTACGAGGCGCGGGGCGACATCTCGTTCGTCGTCGAGTTTGTGCAGCCCGAGGGCGTGGGCGCGCTGCAGGCCGAGTTCGAGCGCCGTCGCGCCCGCTTCGAGGACGAGGGGCTCTTCGCGCCGGAGCGCAAGCGCCCGCTGCCTCGATTCCCGCATCGCATCGGTGTGGTGACGTCACCGACGGGCGCGGTGTTCCACGACATCCAGACGGTCCTCGATCGGCGCTGGCCGCTCGCCACGATCCTCCTCCAGCCGACGGTGGTGCAGGGTCCCGAGGCGGCGCCGATGATCGCCGACTCCATTCGCCTCCTCGACCGCGAGCAGGCCCCGGACGTCATCATCGTGGCGCGTGGCGGCGGGTCCATCGAGGACCTGTGGCCCTTCAACGAGGAGCCGGTGGTGCGCGCCATCCACGGTGCGCGGGTCCCCGTGGTCTCCGCCGTGGGCCACGAGACGGACACGACGCTCGCTGACCTCGCGGCTGACGTGCGCGCGCCCACGCCGTCTGCGGCTGCGGAGCTGGTCAGCCCCGATCGCTTCGAGCTGGAGCGGGAGATCGATGGGCGCGTGGCCGCAGCCGGGCTCGTCCTCGAGCGGCGGCTGGCGCGGGCCCGCGAAGGCACGGATGTCGCGCGGGTCCGGCTCGTGCGTGCCCTGCCGGACCTGGATCGCCTCCGCGAGCGCGTGGGCGGCCTGGTGACGCGCGCGCACCGCGGCGTCGCCCTCGGCCGGTCCCACCGCACCGAGCAGGTGGCGGCGCACGTGGATCGCCTGCGCGCCCTCTCGCCGCTCGCCACGCTGGAGCGCGGATACGCACTCGTGGAACGCGAGGACGGCGCACGCGCTGGCTCTGCGGCCGCACTCCGCGAGGGCGAGCGCGTACGGCTCCGCTTCCGCGACGGTCGCCGCACGGCGGTCGTCGAGGGGGATATCGCCTCGACCGCCGACCGCGCGGACTCCGAGGCTGGACGATGACCGCGCCGCTAATCCCCCCGGATCCCCCGAAGCTCGTGGCCTCGGGAGCCGCCACCGACAGTACCGAGGTCGGCGCGGAACGCTTCGAGGAGCTGTACGAGCGCCTGCAACAGGTCACGGCGCGCCTCGAGAGCGGGGAGCTGAGCCTCGACGACTCGCTCGCGCTCTACGCCGAGGGCATGCAGCTCGCGACGCGCTGCCAGGGGCTCCTCACTGAGGCGGAACAGCGCATCGAGGTGCTGCGCCAGGCCTTCGACGGCGGCTTCGATGCGGCGGGCCGCTGACGGATGACGGCTCGCCCCCGATGACGCTTCGCATCGGCTGGTTCACCACGGCCCGCGGCCCCGGCTCGCGCGGGATGTACGAGGCGGTGTCGCGAGCCGTCGCCGCGGGAACCCTGGACGCCGAGTTCGCGGTGGTCTTCTGCAACCGCGACCCGGGCGAGGACCCGCTCACCGACTCGTTCCTGCGGCTGGTGGAGGCCAACGGGCACCCGCTGGTCACGCGCTCGTCGGTGGGCTACCGCCGGGCGGTCGGCGGCCGCCTCTCGAAGCCCGGCGAACCGCTGCCGGAGTGGCGCACGGCCTACGACCAGGAGGTCGAGTCCGCCCTCGCGGCACACCCCTTCGAGGTCGGTGTGATGGCGGGCTACATGCTCATCTTCGGGCGCGAGTTCGTCTCCCGGCACGTGATCCTGAACCTCCACCCGGCGCTCCCAACGGGTCCGGCCGGCACCTGGCGCGAGGTGATTCGCGAGCTGATCCGCACGCGCGCCACGGAGAGCGGCGTGATGATGCACCTCGCGATCCCGGAGGTGGATGCGGGCCCGGTCGTCGCCTACTGTCGCTACCCGCTTGACGACGCCGAGCTGGCGCCCCTGTGGGCGGACCTCGAGCCGGCCCGCGCCCGCCTCGACGATGCCGCCCTCGAGGCGACGCCGCTGTTCGCGGCCATCCGCGAGCGCGGGGTTCGACGCGAGTCGCCGCTGCTCGTCGCCGCCCTCGGCGAGTTCGCCGCCGGCCGACTCCGCGCCGCGGGCGGACGCGTCCTCGATGCGAGCGGTGCGCCGGCCGCGCCCGCGGACGTCACGTCCGTGGTCGAGGCGGCGCTGGCCACCTCCGACTTGCGATGACTCCATAACCAGTCAGAACAGCCACCGGCCTAGCGGTGCGCTCGTCCTCGGGGTACGCTGGCCGCCCCCAGCAAGGACGCAGGAGCACTCCCCGTGACTTCGTTCTCCCCCACGATCCCCCCGAGTCGGGCACTCGTGCCCTCCACCCGCGCCGTCCCGGCGTTGCGCCAGGTCGCCCTCGCGACTCGGCCACTGCAGCTCGCCCGCGTGGCTCGTGCGGCCGGGGCGCTCGCCGTCGGCCTCGCCGCGGAGGGCGTGCTGCGCACGCTGCTCGCCAGGCGGGACGCCGCAGCGGCGACCGCGGACGCGGCGCTATCGTTCCCGGCGATCGGGGCGCTGTCACCCTTCGAGGCGGCGCGCGCCATCGAGGGGATGCGCGGCGCGGGACGCCTCATCTACACCGAGTTCACGGTCACCGAGAAGCGCTGGGGCCGCTGACTCACGCCACGCCCCCCGAGGACGGCGCGGAGCGCCTGCAGAAGCTCCTCGCGAAGGCGGGGCTGGGCAGTCGCCGCAGCGTGGAGTCGCTGATCACCGCGGGCCTCGTCACGGTCGATGGGCGCGTCGCCACGCTCGGCGAGCGTGCCGACCCGGCGCACCAGCTGATCGAGGTCAACGGCGCGCCGCTCGCCCTCGGCAGCGCCGAGGTGGCCCTGCTCCTCTGCAAGCCAGCGGGAATCATGGTGACGGCGCGCGACGAGCGCGGGCGCCGCACGGTCTACGACGTGCTGCGTGACGCCGGGGCTCCGGTGCCTCCGGATCTCCGCTACGTGGGCCGCCTCGACTACGACAGCGAGGGGCTCCTCCTCCTGACGACCGACGGCCAGCTCGCGCATCGGCTCACGCACCCCCGCTACCACGTGGCGCGGGTCTACGAGGCGACGCTCGACCGCCTGCCCCCGACGCGCGACCTCGACCGGCTGCGTCGCGGGATCGCCCTCTCGGATGGCCCGACGGCGCCCGCGGACCTCGAGGTGGTGCGCCACGAACCGCCGGTGGTCCGCATCACGCTGCACGAGGGGCGCAACCGCCAGGTCCGGCGCATGTTCGAGGCGATCGGGGCGCGGGTCACCCGGCTGGTGCGCGTCCGCCTGGGCACGCTCGCGCTGGGGCGCCTCCGGCCGGGCGATGCACGCGACCTGACCCCGACGGAACTGCGCTCGCTCCGCCGGCTCGTGGGAATCGAGGCGGGCGGCAGCCCCTCAACGGGCGAGCCTCTATCATCGGGTGCGGACACGGCGCGGCCCGCGGTGCCCCGGCGGCCCACGCGCCCGACGCTACCGCGTCGCCCCTCGCCCAGTAGCCCGTAAGAGGAGGCCGGACATCGAGACCGCAGCCGACACCCTTGCCCGCTGCATCGCCATCGATGGGCCCACGGCGTCAGGGAAGAGCGTGGTGGGCCGCGCGCTCGCCGAGCGCCTCCGCTATGGCTTCTTCGACACGGGGCTGATGTACCGCGCCTGCACGCTGGCGGTCCTCCACGCCGGGGTGAACCCGGAGGACGCGGCTGCCGTGACCGCCCTGGTTCGCGCGCTCGACCTCGATGTCACGTGGCCCGAGCCGACGGTTCCCCGGATCGAGGTCGCCGGCATGGATGTCTCCGCCCTCCTGCGGACGCCCGAGATCGAGTCGAACGTCTCCCTGGTGTCGCGGATCCCGGAGGTGCGCGACGAGCTGGTCCAGCGGCAGCGCGCGTTCGCCGCTCGTGAGCCGCTCGTCATGGTGGGGCGAGACATCGGCACCCGCGTGTTGACCGAGGCGCGTACGAAGATCTTCCTCGAGGCATCCCCCGAGGTTCGCGCGCGGCGCCGCCTCGGCGAGGAGCTCGACCAGGGCCGCACCACGAACTTCGAGCGGGTACTCACCGAGACACGCCGTCGCGATGAGCTGGACGCCACCGGACATCGCGCCATCCGCCGTGAGCAAGCTGCCGCCGATGCGATCATCGTGGACACGGACGTCTACGGCATCGAGGACGTCGTCGCCCTCTGCCTCCAGGCCCACGCCGACCGCAACCCGGAGCTTGCCGCCGAGCACGCGCCCGGCGACTAGGCCATGCCCACGCTGCGCCCCTGGCTCCTCGTGCTGTGCTCGGGCACCGTCAACTTCCTGGTGCGCGCCCTGGTCTACACCTTCGGCCGGCTCGAGGTTCGCGGCCGCGAGCGGGTGCCCCAAGGCGCCTCGATCATGGTGGCCAACCACGTCCACCTGCTCGACCCACCCCTCGTGGTCGCCGTCTGCCCCCGCCCGGTCCATGCGATGGCGAAGCGTGAGCTCTTCGAGACGCCGCTCGTGGGCTGGGTCTTCTGGGGCATGCGAGCCTTCCCAGTGCGTCGCTACTCGGCGGACATGGGCGCGCTGCGCGCGGCGCGGGCCATCCTCCGCCGTGACGAGCCGGTGCTGATCTTCCCGGAGGGAACGCGCTCGCCCACGGGCCAGCTGCAGCCGGTGCTGCCGGGGGCTGCGGCCGTGGCGGTGCTCTCGGGAGCGGAGCTGGTGCCGGTGGCGATTACGGGCACCGAGCAGATCACGGTCCCCGGCGTATTCTTCGCGTGGATGCGCGGCGCCCGCCCTCGCATCACGGTGGAGTGCGGCGAGCCGTTCACGCGCCCCGCGGAGCTGAAGCAGGCCTCGAAAGCGACCGAGGCGAGCGACTACATCATGCGTCGCGTCGCCGCCCTCCTCCCCGAGCAGTATCGCGGCGCCTACGGCTCCGGCTCCGAGGGGAACCTGGTGTTCCGGCGCTCGGAGGTTCGTCCGACGGCTCCCCGGCGCGGCTAGCGAGGCGCGAACGCCCGCGCGAACGCCATCGCGGTGCTGGCGCACCCCCCGCGCTGCGT